>JAYVNK010000515.1:0-3021 GCA_043758475.1 Comamonadaceae bacterium
CCGCTACTCGGTTTTACGCTGGCGGGCACAGCGCTAACGGCTATTTGCTACGCATTAACTGACAGCGAAAAGTGGAATGCCAGGTACAACCCCACTGATTTGCAAGCAGCCGCAGGCCATACAAGCTGGTTGACTATATTTGTGGTTGTTTTCGCGCTACTGTTTGGAGCAATTGCGTTGATGTCCAGCATCGCATTCAGCTTCCAGCGCTATTTTGAATACCAGGTCGAAGAGGCCAAAAAAACAAGCCAGTAGTTTTAAAAAATCTGTAGGCTAACCCAGTATCCAACAGCCGCCACAAAGGCCGATGCGGGAATGGTAAATATCCAAGCCCAAACGATATTGCCAGCAACACCCCATCGCACGGCTGATGCGCGCTGGACAGAACCGACGCCCACAATCGCCCCCGTGATAGTGTGGGTGGTAGACACAGGAATGCCGAGTGCGGTAGCCAAAAACAGCGTGATGGCTCCGCCTGTTTCAGCACAAAATCCACCCACAGGTTTGAGCTTGGTAATTTTTTGTCCCATAGTCTTCACGATGCGCCAGCCACCAAACATGGTGCCTGCCGCAATCGCCAGATAGCAGCACACGATAGTCCAGGTGGGAGGGGATGCATCGGTAGCTGAGACGTAACCAGTGGCGATCAGCAGCAGCCAGATAATACCGATCGTTTTTTGCGCATCATTGCCGCCGTGGCCCAGGCTATAAGCCCCTGCAGATACCAATTGAAGGCGGCGAAACCAGCGGTCAACTTTTGAGGGGGTGGCGCGCCTGAAAACCCTGGCCACCAAGACCATCATCATGGAGCCGAGCAAAAACCCGAGCAGTGGCGATATGAAAATAAAAGCCACAGTTTTCAATATGCCGCCAGAGATCAGCGCATGTGCGCCGGCCTTGGCAATGACCGCACCTACGATGCCGCCGATCAGCGCATGTGAGGAACTGCTGGGAATTCCGTAGTACCAGGTGATGAAGTTCCAGCTAATGGCGCCAATCAACGCGCCAAACACCACATGTGTGTCCACGATGCCCGGCTGCACAATGCCCTTGCCAATGGTGGCCGCAACACTTACGCCAAATACAAAGTAGGCGATGAAATTGAAGGCGGCCGCAAACAGCACAGCCTGCCCCGGCTTGAGCACACCGGTGGACACCACCGTGGCAATGGAGTTGGCCGCATCATGAAACCCGTTCATGAAGTCAAACGCCAGCGCCAGAAACACCAGCAGAATCACAACCCACAGGGCTGTCTGTATGCCTTGCATTGTGCGATTCCTGTGCTTAACTGTTTTCGAGGACCACGCCCTCGATCAGGTTGGCCACGTCTTCACACTTGTCGGTGATGGTTTCCAGCAGCTCGTAAATTGCCTTGAGCTTGATCACCTCGCGCACGTCGGGCTCTTCGCGAAACAGCTTGCTCATGGCCGAGCGCATGACGCGGTCTGCATCAGACTCCAGCCGGTCAATTTCTTCACAGGTTTTAAGCGCCGCTTCGGCCACTTTGGGATCGGCGATTTTCTCCAGCATGTAGACCGCGTCCTTGACCCGCTCACAGCACTTGACGCTCAGGTCGGTCAGGCGCTTGATCTCTTCCGTCATGTGGCGAACGTCGTACAGGGCCATGGTCTCGGCTGAATCTTGAATCAGGTCGGCCACGTCGTCCATGGTGTTGATGAGCGAGTGAATCTGCTCGCGGTCAATCGGCGTGATGAAGGTCTTGTGCAGCGCCTTGTTGACTTCGTGGGTGATGCGGTCAGCTGCGCGCTCAGCGTTGTCTACATCACGGTTGTACTGCTCACGCAGATGCAAGTCACTGTAATTGGCCACCAGATGCGAGAAAGCCCGCGCCGCCTCGACGATGCGGTCGGCATGCTGGTTGAACATTTCGAAGAAATTGCCTTCGCGCGGCATTAATTTGCCAAACAGCATGAGCCGCTCCTGGATACTTTGAAGTCAAAGTTGATGGGTGCCACGATCAGTGCCATGACTGCTGCATGACCAGTGAATGACAGAAATATGACAGGCGGAAGTGTAACCGCCGGGCTGCATCAAGCGCCGCGAAAAATGAAGTACACCGCCCCAATCAGGCACAGACCCGCCCACAGATAGTCCAACCGGAGCGGCTCGTGCAGAAAGAAAACTGCAAACGGCACAAACACCGACAGTGTGATGACCTCCTGCATGATTTTGAGCTGGCCCACGCTGAAGCCCACCAGCTGGAAGCCGATGCGGTTGGCGGGCACCTGCAACAGGTACTCAAACAGCGCAATCCCCCAGCTCACCAGCGCCGCGATGTACCAAGGCGCCGTGGCCAGGTTTTTAAGGTGGCCGTACCAGGCGAACGTCATGAACACATTGCTGAGCGCCAGCAGGACAATAGTCTGGACGGAAAGGGGGATGGATTGGATGAAATTCATACGTGCCACATCAACTTGCCACTGGCCAAGGTGTCCTTTAATGCTCTCGTCATTACTAAGGTCAACGCTACCTTTTTAGAAGCTGGTCCGGTGGGAGTTGGCGCTGGCGGGGCTGGGGCTGTCAAAGCTCGGAACGGCCCCGGGCGGCAGCGGATACTGGTCCACATTGAGCGACATGCTGACCAGCGTGTAATAGCTCATGGTGCCCATCAAATCCACCACGCCAGCCTCGCCAAACTGCGCCACCAGCGCGGCATAAGTGGCGTCACCCACGCGGCGGGTCTCGATCAATTCATGGCAGAACGCGAACACTGCCGCGTCTGGCACGGCCAGTTCAGGTGGCAGGCCAGCTAGCGCGCGTCCGCCCAAAACCGATTCAATCAGCCCGGCGTGCAAGCCGCTGTCAATCGCGATCTGGCGGTGCGCCCACCACACAAATTCACAACGCCAAAACCGCGCCACCATCAGGATGGCCAGCTCGTTGAGCCGCAGCGGCAGCGACGACTTGAAGCGCGTGTGTGCGCCAAACTGCTGTGCCAGATTGCCCAGCTCGGGGCTGCGCAGCAGCACGTTGTAGGGCCCTTGCATTGAGCCGCGCTTG
>JAYVNK010000516.1:0-3020 GCA_043758475.1 Comamonadaceae bacterium
CAAGATGGGTGTGTCCACCTATATGAGCTACTGTGGCGCGCAGTTGTTTGAAGCCATCGGCATCAACCGTGACACCATTGCCAAGTACTTCACCGGCACCGCCAGCCAGGTTGAAGGCATGGGCGTGTTCGAGATTGCCGAAGAAGCGCTGCGTATGCACAAAGCAGCCTTCAGCGACGATCCGGTGCTGGCCAACATGCTGGATGCCGGCGGCGAATACGCCTGGCGCGTGCGCGGCGAAGAGCACATGTGGACGCCCGATGCGATTGCCAAGTTGCAGCATGCCACGCGTTCGAACAACTGGAACACTTACAAAGAGTACGCCCAGTTGATCAACGAACAGAACCGCCGCCACATGACCTTGCGTGGCCTGTTTGAGTTCAGGATCGACCCGGCCAAAGCGATTCCAATTGATGAAGTCGAGTCGGCCAAAGAGATTGTCAAACGCTTTGCCACTGGTGCCATGTCGCTCGGGTCCATCAGCACCGAAGCGCATGCGACGCTGGCTGTGGCCATGAACCGCATAGGCGGCAAGAGCAACACGGGTGAGGGCGGTGAAGATCCGAACCGCTACCGCCAGGAACTCAAGGGCATCCCGATCAAAAAGGGTGAGACGCTGAAAAGCGTGATTGGTCCCAAGCAGGTCGAAGTGGATTTGCCCTTGCAGGACGGGGATTCGCTGCGTTCCCGCATCAAGCAGGTCGCTGCGGGCCGCTTTGGCGTCACCGCCGAATACCTGGTGTCTGCCGACCAGATCCAAATCAAGATGGCGCAGGGCGCCAAGCCCGGCGAGGGCGGTCAGTTGCCCGGCAGCAAGGTCAGTGAATACATCGGTAGCTTGCGTTACTCGGTGCCCGGCGTTGGCCTGATTTCGCCGCCGCCGCACCACGACATTTATTCGATCGAGGATCTGGCGCAACTGATTCACGACCTGAAAAACGTCAACCCGCGCGCCAGCATCAGCGTCAAGCTGGTCAGCGAAGTCGGCGTCGGCACGATTGCCGCTGGCGTGGCCAAGGCCAAGTCCGACCACGTGGTGATTGCCGGCCATGACGGCGGCACCGGTGCCTCGCCTTGGTCGTCCATCAAGCATGCCGGCTCGCCCTGGGAAATCGGCCTGGCTGAAACGCAGCAGACGCTGGTGCTCAACCGCCTGCGCGGCCGCATTCGCGTGCAGGCCGATGGCCAGATGAAAACCGGTCGCGACGTAATTATTGGCGGGCTGCTGGGCGCTGACGAATTCGGCTTTGCCACGGCACCGCTGGTGGTCGAGGGCTGCATCATGATGCGCAAATGCCACCTCAACACCTGCCCGGTGGGCGTGGCGACGCAAGACCCGATTCTGCGTCAGAAGTTCTCGGGCAAGCCCGAGCACGTGGTCAATTACTTCTTCTTTGTCGCTGAAGAAGCGCGCCAGCTCATGGCGCAACTGGGGGTGCGCAAGTTTGATGACCTGATTGGCCGCGCAGACCTGCTCGATACGCAAAAAGGCATTACGCACTGGAAGGCCGGTGGCCTGGACTTCAGCCGCCTGTTCTATCAACCGAATGTTCCGGCCGATGTGCCGCGTCGGCATGTGATGGCGCAAGACCACGCGCTCGAAAAAGCGCTCGACATCCGCCTGATTGAAAAATCAAAAGCGGCGCTGGAAAAGGGCGAAAAAGTTCAGTTCATCGAAGTGGCGCGTAACGTCAACCGCACCGTCGGCGCCATGCTGTCGGGCGAATTGACAAGGATGCATCCTGAAGGCTTGCCCGACGATACCTTGCGTATCCAGCTTGAAGGCACGGGCGGCCAGTCGTTTGGCGCCTTCCTGGCCAAAGGCATCACCCTGTACCTGATTGGTGATGCCAACGACTACACCGGCAAGGGCCTGAGTGGTGGCCGCATCGTGGTGCGCCCCAGCATTGACTTCCGCGGTGAGTCGCATAAAAACACCATCGTCGGCAACACCGTGCTTTACGGCGCAACGACGGGTGAGGCCTTCTTCAGCGGCGTGGCCGGTGAGCGTTTTGCCGTGCGCCTGTCGGGTGCGACGGCGGTGGTTGAAGGCACCGGCGACCATGGCTGCGAATACATGACGGGCGGCACGGTGGTCGTTCTGGGCAAGACCGGCCGTAACTTTGCCGCCGGCATGAGCGGCGGCTTGGCCTATGTGTATGACGAAGACGGCCAGTTTTCAACCCGCTGCAACACGTCCATGGTGTCGATGGACAAAGTCGTCACCACGGCAGAGCAACACATGCACCGTGATGCTGGTGGGGCCGACTGGCACGTCGGCGAGGCCGACGAAGAAATCCTCAAACGCCTGCTGCAAGATCACAACCGCTGGACTGGCAGCAAGCGCGCGCGAGAGCTGTTGGATACCTGGGCTGAGTCACGCCTGAAGTTCGTCAAGGTCTTCCCGAACGAATACAAAAAGGCCCTGATCGAGCGCAAGGAACGCAGCTTGGAGGCTGCAACCGAAACCACGCGCGGCCAGGTCGCTACCAACCGCGAAGCCGTCGCTGCCAAGTAAGGCGTGGCAGGCATCCATCATCATATTTGCAGGACTGCATCATGGGAAAAATCACCGGCTTCATGGAATACGAGCGCATCGAAGAGGGTTACAAGCCCGTCCCCGAACGCCTGAAAAATTACAAGGAATTTATTATTGGCCTGAACGACGCGCAGGCCGACAAGCAGGCCGCGCGCTGCATGGACTGTGGGACTCCGTTCTGCATCAGCGGTTGCCCGGTCAACAACGTCATTCCAGACTTCAACGACATGGTTTTCCGTGCCGACTGGAAGAACGCGATTGACACGTTGCACAGCACGAATAATTTTCCCGAGTTCACCGGCCGCATCTGCCCCGCGCCGTGCGAGGCCGCCTGTGTGCTCAATGTGAACGACGATGCGGTCGGCATCAAGTCCATCGAACACGCCATCATCGACCGCGCCTGGGCCGAAGGCTGGGTCACGCCACAGTTGCCCACGCATCAGACAGGCAAGAAGGTTGCCATCGTCGGCTCGGGCCCGGC
>JAYVNK010000517.1:0-3019 GCA_043758475.1 Comamonadaceae bacterium
GGTCCTTGGCCAGGCCGACAATCTGCGATCCCTTGACACCGGGGGCGGGCTCGATCTCGTAGCGCGTGATCACTGGGCCCGGCTGCGCCAGCACCACCCGCACTTCGACGCCGAAATCGCGGAGTTTTTTCTCGATCATGCGGCTGGTCATCTCCAGCGTCTCGGGGGCCACGGTTTCTTGCCTTGTCTGGGCACCATCCAGCAGATCAACCTGGGGCAGCTTGCTGTCGGGCAGCTCGGTGAACAGAGGTTTTTGCCGTTCCTTGGCTACCCGCTCGCTCTTGGGCAAGTCGACCAGCACGGGTTCGATCATCACCCGCACCGGGTGGTGAACGGCAATTTCCTCGCGCTCCTCAATCACCACCTCCTCGCGCTCGCGGGCAGCCTGCTGGCCCAACGCCAAATCCTGGGCGATTTCGCGTTTGGAGCGGCGTGACTCGATTTGCGAGTACAGCCATCCGCCCACACGCTCTGACACGTGTCCCCAAGAAAAGCGGAATACCAGCGCGGAACCCAGGACACCCAAGGCAATCGCCACCAGGCCCGACCCCAAAAAACCCAGCCACTTGACGCTGGCAGGGCCAACCAGATACCCCAATGCGCCGCCTGCATGTCCTGGCAGGAACGTGCTCTCAAACCGGTAAATGCGCGACCACTCCAGCGCAGTGCTGGCGCATAAAAGCACGACCAAACCCAGCCAAAAACCGGTCCGGCTGGAAGTCAGCTTCGTTGCCAGGGAGGCACTGGCCTGGGAAGCTTCTCTGGCCTTCGGCTGCAGGCCGCGCATCCAGCGCGCCAGTGCCGAAAGCCAGGCCCGAACGCCCGCCGCAAAGCACCACCACACCGACAGGCCCAGCAGGAAGTAGCTGATGTCGGCCAGCAGCGCGCCCAGTTTTCCGGCGCGATTGGCGATGGCCCCGCCGCCACCTGATGTAGACCAGGCGGCGTCCTGGCCGGAATAGCTGAGCATCGCAAGCAGCCACAAAACCAGCAGCACCAAACCCCCAAACAGACCCAATTCACTCGCAAAACGTACCCAGCCAGAGCGGGCAGGCACATCAGCGCGGGAAGAGTTCAGGGTATTGAGTGAGTAGGTCATAAATCAGCAGAAGTCAATGCAGAGTCAATTCAGCGCGGCACTTTTCGGCGTTCTTTCACCCAAATGGCGCCGTCTTCTTTTGTTTCAATGAAGCCTTGCTCCTCAAAATCTTTCATCACGCGGCTGACCATTTCGCGCGACGCACCCACCATTTTGGCAATGTCCTGGCGCGATATCTTGTCGCGGATGACCCTGATGTTGTTGTCCGGGTTGGGCACGCCGCTGTCCAGCAGCACATTGGCAACGCGGCCATAGACGCCCATCAGCGCCAGGGATTCAATTTTCCGGTCTGCGCTGCGCAGGCGGCCCACCAGGCCCTTCATTACGGCAGCTACGGTGGAATGGTTCTCGAGCAGGCAGCGGGCGAAGTCGTGGCCACCCAGCACCAGCGCATCGGTCTGGATTTCAGCCTCAACGCTGGCTGAGTGCGGCGCCTGGTCAATCAGGCTCATCTCGCCAATGTAGTCACCCGGCTGCAAGGTGGCCAGGATCACCTCACGGGCTCGCCGGTCCGTCACCACCACGCGGGCACGCCCGGCCAAAATAATGTACAGAGCGTCGCATTTCTTGCCTTGCTCGACAATGAGCTCGCCGCGCTTGAATCGGCGCTTGTCTACGGCATCCGCCAGTGATTCAGCCTGGGCAGGCGTCAACATGGCAAACAACGGAACCCGCCGGATCAAGTCAAGATTGGTCAGCATCGACATTGGATAATCCTCTATAGATTGCGATTTTTTATAATTGCGTTGTCCCCGGATTGCGCCGGCAGGCCATTCAAAGACTGATTGTTGAAGCCTGGCCAATCCGCCCAAACTGTACACGGCCTGCAAACCATCCGGAAGCAGCCCGCAGATTTTTATAAAAGGTTAATCGATATGTCTTCTTCCAGACACGTAAAAGTGCTGATACTTGGCTCCGGCCCGGCCGGCTACAGCGCCGCAGTGTATGCAGCCCGCGCCAACCTCAACCCAGTGCTGATTACCGGCATTGCCCAGGGCGGGCAGCTCATGACCACGACCGACGTGGACAACTGGCCCGCCGACGTGGATGGCGTGCAGGGCCCCGAGCTGATGCAGCGTTTTGAAGCGCATGCAAAACGCTTCAACACAGAAATCATCTTCGACCATATCAATGCTGTGGACCTGGCGAAACGCCCGTTCACACTCAAGGGCGATAGCGGCACCTACACCTGTGACGCCCTCATCATTGCCACCGGGGCCTCGGCCAAATACCTGGGCCTGCCCTCGGAGACGGCTTTCATGGGCCGCGGCGTGTCGGGCTGCGCCACCTGTGATGGTTTTTTCTACCGCAATGAGATCTGCTGCGTCGTCGGCGGTGGCAATACAGCAGTGGAAGAAGCCCTGTACCTGTCCAACATTGCCAGCAAGGTGTACTTGGTGCACCGCCGCGACAAATTCAAGGCGGAAGCCATCCTGGTCGACAAGATGATGGCGAAAGTCGCGGCTGGCAAGATTGAGCTCAAAACCTTCAACACGCTGGAAGAAGTGCTGGGCGATTCGACCGGCGTAACCGGCATACGCCTCAAAAGCACGCTAGATGGCACCTCTGAGGACCTTGTCCTCAAAGGCTGCTTCATTGCCATCGGGCACGCGCCCAACACCGAAATTTTCACGGGCCAACTGGAAATGGCGGGGGGCTACATCGTGACGCAATCAGGGCTCAAAGGCTTTGCCACCATGACGAGCATTCCAGGCGTGTTTGCGGCAGGCGACGTGCAGGACCACATCTACCGCCAGGCCATCACCAGCGCAGGCACGGGCTGTATGGCGGCGCTTGACGCCCAGCGCTTCCTCGAGCAGTAGGGTGCGATTAAAAGTGATGTGTCGTAAAGTGTAGCGATACCAACTCCAAGAAGAGGTAAGCCATGGCAGCACTTCAAGTCAGCGATGAAGCACTATT
>JAYVNK010000518.1:0-3018 GCA_043758475.1 Comamonadaceae bacterium
CATATCGACTTGCCCTGCTCTGGCGGCCATCTGCGCCGGCAGTTTGTCGAGCAGGCTGGACAGTCCGCCCATGTTTTTCATCTGCTGCAGCTGGCCCAGAAAGTCTTCCAGGTCAAAGCCGCTGCCCGACTTGAGCTTGGCCGCCAGCTTTTGCGCCGCAGCCACGTCAACGCCGGCAGCCACCTGCTCGACCAGCGCCACAATGTCGCCCATGCCCAGAATGCGGCCGGCATGCCGTTCCGCATCAAACACTTCGAGGCCGTCAATTTTCTCGCTGGTGCCTGAAAACTTGATGGGCGCCCCGGTGATCTGCCGCACGCTGAGCGCCGCACCGCCGCGAGAGTCACCGTCGGTCTTGGTCAGAATAATGCCGGTCAGCGGCAGCGCTTCCTTGAAGGCTTTGGCGGTATTGATTGCGTCCTGGCCCTGCATCGCATCGACGACGAACAGCGTTTCAACCGGATTGAGTACCGCGTGCAGCTCCTTGATCTCTTTCATCAAGGCTTCGTCGATGGCAAGGCGTCCGGCGGTGTCTACCAGCAGCACGTCGAAGAAGTGCCGCCGCGCGTAGTCGAGGGCGGCTCTGGCGATATCGACCGGTTTTTGGTCGGGCGTGCTTGGAAACCATTCCGCGCCGGCCTGCTTCGTCACCGTCTTGAGCTGCTCGATGGCGGCCGGGCGGTAGACGTCGCCCGAAACCGTCAACACTTTCTTTTTACGTTTTTCGATCAGGTGCTTGGCGAGCTTGGCGGTCGTCGTCGTTTTACCGGCGCCCTGCAAGCCAGCCATCAGGATCACGGCGGGCGGCTGCGCCGCCAGATTGATGTCACTGACGCCTTCGCCAATCGTGGCGGCCAGTTCGCGGTTGACGATGCCGACCAGCGCCTGCCCGGGCGACAGCGAACCCATGACCTCCTGACCCATCGCCTTGTCTTTGACACGGGCGATAAAGTCGCGCACCACGGGCAGGGCGACGTCGGCCTCTAACAACGCCATGCGCACTTCGCGCAGCATCTCCTGGACGTTGGCTTCGGTGATACGGGCCTGGCCACGCATCTCCTTGACGAGGCGGGAGAGTTTGTCGGTGAGGGCTGAGGCCATGAGCGGGCTCCACAAACATGGAGCAGTTAGGTGAAAGGAAAGGACTGGAAAAGGACTGGCACAGTCGGCAGGACGGGCGCCCGGCTGGCAGTAAAGGCTAAACTCCAGCCATGATTTTAGCTTTCAGCCCATGGTGGGGCACTGCAGTGGCCATGAGTGCAGCGCTGGCTTACGGGGCGCTGGCATGGACTGCGTCGCGACTGAGCGTCAGCGGCATTCGCGGCTTGCTGCTGCTGGCGTGGCCGCTGCACGCCGTGATGCTGGCCGAAGGCCTGCTCGGCGAGCCGCCCCGGTTTGGATTTGCGCCCGCTATTTCGATCACCGTGTGGCTGATGCTGACGGTCTACGCCATTGAAAGCCGTCTTTTCCCACAGTTGCAGGCGCACGGCGCGCTCGCGGGCCTGGGCAGTGCGGGGGTCATCCTGGCGCTGGTGTTTCCTGGCACGACTCACCACGCCATTGCCTCGCCGTGGCTGCCGCTGCATTGGGCGCTGGGGCTGGCGTCCTACGGCCTTTTTGCAGTCGCCGTGGTACATGCCTGGCTGATGACGCGGTCGGAGCGCTTGATGAGATCGGCGACTCCGATGGAGGCTACTGTGCCACTACTGACGCTTGAAAGGCTGACGTTCCGGTTTGTGGAGGCCGGCTTTGTGTTGCTGTCTGCCACCCTGCTGGTAGGCTGGCTTTTTGCCGAGACACTTTATGGCCCGCGCCTGACGGGCATGTGGAACCACAAAACCATTTTTTCGGTGCTGTCGTGGCTGGTGTTTGCCGGCCTGCTGATCGGTCGTGCGCGCCTTGGCTGGCGCGGGCGCAAGGCCGTTCGCGTGTTGTATCTGGGTTCGGGTCTGCTGCTGCTGGGCTATGCGGGGTCGCGCTTTGTGCTTGAAGTCATTCTGAGGCGGGCATGAAATACTTTTTAGTGCTTCTTTTGGTGTTCGTCGTTTTCTGGCTGTGGAGCCACAACCGGCGGATCCAGAAGAAACAGGCTGATGACGCTCGCCGCCCGCACCAACCAGGCGCAAAAAATGCCCTGACGGAAATTGTGGCCTGCGATGTCTGTCAGGTGCATCTGCCGCGCTCTGACGCATTGATCGGCGCCAAGGGCGTTTACTGCAGCGATGCGCACCGTCGCCAGGCCGGCGGTTAGCCCGCCGGTGCGCTACATGGACTCGCAATTTCATTCCTGGCTGGCAACCACAGACCACCCGACCGGGGCGCCTGAAATAGAGACGGGGAATCCGTCATTCAATCGGCTGTGGCGGGTTTTCATGACGGCGCGCGTGGGCATTGCTGCCGTGCTGGTGGTGCTGCAGGCCTTTATTTATGCCTTGGGCAATAACACCCACCGGGCAGCCATTGCGGTGTGCATCGGCTATTTGTTCGCCACGCTGGCGGTTCGCGTCTGGGCCAGACCCCGGCCACCGCGCCGTGCCTTTGACCTGCAATGGCTGCTGACCATCGGCGTTGACGTGCTGGCATTTGCGGCACTTGATTTCCTGCAGTCGGGCGTGATGAATTACACGCCACTGTTTGCGCTGCCGGTGCTGCTGTCGTCGGTACTGGGGCCCATCTTGCTGGCTTTCGGCACGGCCGCCACGGTGACGCTGCTTTTGATGGCAGATGCCTGGTGGATTTCGCAGCAGTCGCTGGGTGACTTCAATGCCCGATTTCTTCAGGCGGCATTGAGTGGTTCCGGTTTTTTTCTGGTGGCCCTGCTGGCCAATCAGCTGGCAGCGCGTTTGACCCGCGAAGAAGAACGCTCGCAGGCCAGCCACTCGGCAGCGCGCATGCAAAACCTGGTCAATCAGCTGGTGATAGAAGGGCTGGCAGAGGGCGTGATGGTGGTTGATGTGCGTGGCACCGTGCTATCGGTGAACCCTGCTGCCGGCCGTTTGCTGGCGACCCAGGACGCGG
>JAYVNK010000519.1:0-3004 GCA_043758475.1 Comamonadaceae bacterium
CGCTGGCACTGCCGCTTACGGATGCCGGAGGGACTTGACTCATATTACGCTGACCTTTATTTCCCTTGGGGAAACTTGAGTGGTTAAAAAAACCTTCCGCGACACGGCTGGACCGGTTGGCGGATGCGACTGATGCCTGGGAAGGGGCTTGGACGTCGTACTTTGTACGGCCTGAATTGTGCCACCGTTTAGGGGTCAAGACGCCTTCTTCGACACATCTTCGACCAATCGTGCGACTATTGGCTTTGCAAATCCCGAATCTGCTGCAACGCCGCCGGGTCGTCCATGGTGGTCAAATCACCGGGGTCGCGTCCTTCGCACACCGCCTGTATGGCACGGCGCAACAGCTTGCCGCTGCGGGTTTTGGGCAGCAGGGTCACAAAGCGCACGCGCGCGGGCCGGGCCACCGCACCCAGGTCGCCATCCACGAGCTTCATGATTTCGCCCTCCAGCCTGAGCAGCGCGGCATCATCGGCAAGCAAACCCGTGTCTTTGACCACGGCAAACGCCATCGCCACCTGGCCTTTCAACGCGTCAGCTACCCCCACCACGGCGACCTCGGCCACGTTGGGGTGGGCCGCTATGCTTTCTTCAATTTCACGGGTGCCCAGGCGATGCCCGGCGACGTTGATCACGTCATCGGTGCGGCCCAGGATGAAAAAGTAGCCATCGGCATCGCGGATGCCCCAATCAAACGTGCTGTAGAGCTGGCGCTCGGGCTGCTGCTTGCCATTGACAAGCTTGCCGGGCATGGCAGTCCAGTAGGTGCTGACAAAACGCGCGTCATCACGCCAGATGGTTTGCATGGCACCGGGCGGCAAGGGGCCTTCGAAGACGACCACACCCTTGGCACCGCCCTGGCTCAATTCCTGGCCGGTCTGGTCGTCAAGCAGCTTCACGTCGTAGCCATAGACCGGCTTGCCGGGCGAGCCCAGGCGCGTGGGCGTGTTCTCCACGCCATGGCAGACACACAGCGCGGGCCAGCCGGTTTCGGTTTGCCAGTAGTTGTCTATGATGGGTTTGTCCAGGCCTTCGCTGATCCACCTCGAGGTGGGTTCGTCCAGCGGCTCCCCGGCCAGAAAGAGCGCCTTCAGGCTTGACAGGTCGTATTTTTTCAAGAGCGCCGGGTCCTGCTTTTTGAGCACGCGGATAGCCGTGGGCGCGCTGAACATCACCGCTACTTTGTACTTCTCCACCAGGCTCCACCAGATACCGCCGTTGGCTTCACCATCCATGCCGCGCGTTGGCAGGCCCTCGTACATGACGGTCGCCATGCCGGCAATCAACGGGCCATAGACGATGTAGCTGTGGCCTACCACCCAACCTATGTCACTGGTGGAGAAATAGGTTTCTCCCGGCTCGCCGCAGTAGATGTACTTCATGCTGGCGGCCAGCGCAACGGCATAACCGCCAGTGTCGCGTTGCACGCCTTTGGGCTTGCCGGTAGTGCCGCTGGTGTAGATGATGTAACTCGCTTCGGTGGATTCAAGCCACTCGCATTCGACTTTGGCACCTGAATGCCTTGCCGCCAGCTCAGCCCACAGATGGTCACGCCCTGCGACCAGGTTCGTGGCGGCCAATTTGCGATCCACCAGCAGCACAGCCGCAGGCTTGTGGCTGGCAAGGCGAATCGCCTCATCCAGCAGCGGCTTGTATTCCATAACCTTGCCAGCGCGCGAACCCGCATCGGCGCTGATGATGAGCTTGGGCGACGCGTCTTCAATCCGCGAGGCCAGCGCGCCGGACGCGAAACCGCCAAACACGACACAGTGAATCGCCCCGATGCGCGCGCAGGCCAGCATGGCAAATGCGGCCTCGGCGATCATCGGCATGTAGATCAGTACCCGGTCACCCTTTTGCACACCCAGGCTTTTGATGACAGCCGCCATGCGCTGAACTTCCGTATGCAGCTCGGCAAAGGTGTAGGTCTTCTCGACGCCCGTCTCGGTGGAGACATAAATCAGCGCCGCCTGGTCTGCCCGGTCTTTGAGGTGCCGGTCGACCGCGTTGTGGCACAGGTTGGTGGTGCCGCCTGCGAACCACCGGGCAAACGGCGGATTGCTGTAATCACAAATTTGCTGGATTGGTGTGTGCCAGTCCACCAGCTGGGCTTGCTCGGCCCAAAAGGCATCGCGGTCTGTAAGGGAGCGGCGGTGAAAGTCGGTGAAGGCGGTCATGGTGTTCGTGATTTTCTCGATGAGGCTTGCAACAGACTGACTCCCCGAGGGCGCTTGAGAGCACTCAATTCAATATTCTATTTATAGCTGCTTATACAATGTGGACGGGGGCTTAGGCATGATTTAGCCAGAAATCTCACCTTACCAGCCCCAAAACCGCTTTAAATTCCGCATGCTCAGCCGTGCGCAGCCACTCAAACGCGACCATCTCGGTGGTCACCAGCTCTGCTCCGGCACCGGCCAGTCGGTCAAAGGCGGCATCACGGTTGCGCTCGGTCCGCGAACTGCAGGCGTCGGTGACAACCCACACGTCAAACTCATCTTCCAGCAAATCCAGTGCGGTTTGCAAAAGGCACACGTGCGCCTCACAGCCGGCGATGACGATGGTGTTGCGTGGGTCTGGCCGGGCGGGCGGCTTTTGCAGGTGCTTGGGCAGGCTGCGGGCATTGCCAGCGGGGGGTTTGCTGGGCGTTTGTTCAGAGGGTCGCAGCCATTCGCCCAGGCCCTCCTCCACTGCGCTGAAATGCATTTTGCTCAACGTCTGGCCGCACAGGGCGCGAATTTCGGGGGCGTTTTCGCCAAGCTTGGACGGGTTTTGCTCGGTGCCCCAGACCGGCACCTCCATCAACCGGGCCAGGTTTCCCAGGCGCACCGCATTGGCAACCACCCAATCGCCCTCAAAGATTGCAGGCAGCAGCCGGGTCTGGTAATCGACCAGCACCAGCTGGGACTGATTGGCATCTAGCAACATGGCGGGCTTTCGTATACCTGAATCCGTGACGAATTCCATCGAATTTTCATAATTTCCCAGTGAAATCAAGCACTTA
>JAYVNK010000520.1:0-9352 GCA_043758475.1 Comamonadaceae bacterium
TGCTGGCGACGATGCGGTTGAAAAGATGCTTCATGGGTGTGTCTCCTGCCTGTTTAAGTCTTCAAAATCAAATCTGCAATATAGCGCCTTCTTCCATGCCGGTCTGTGTAAACGCGATGCGCTACGCACTCAATGGCATGGGCCATTCACGCCGGTACCCCAATATCCGGGAAATCTCCTCTGCGGCGTCACGCACGGCGCGCTCACATTCCGGCATGCGCACGATCAGACGTTCTGAGGGACCGCCAACCGATACCGCTGCGCAAATGCGCCCATCGACCCCGAAGACGGCTGCAGCGATCGACACCACGCCCGCCACGGTGCCGCCTTCCACGATGCTGGCCCCACGCTGCCTGACATCCTTCAAGCCCGCAAGCAGGGCTCGCCGGGAGCCCACCGTTTTTCTTGTGATTCGCTCAAATTTGAGGGTGTCCAGCAGCCGTGCGACGTCATCGGCGGGCAGGTAGGCCAGCATGGCCCGTCCGGTCCCTGTGGCAAACGCCGGTTTGTGCGAGCCAAGCTTGACGCTAAAACGCAGCCAGTTGTCCGTCTCCACCACAGCCACGTACTTGCAAAATTGATGGTCAGGCGTGAGCACGGCAAGAAAACAAGTCTCTCCCGTGCGCTGGCACAGGCTTTCCAGAATGCCTTTGGCGCACTCGGGAAAATTGCGTTTGGGGGTTTCCGCCATCGCACCACCCAGTGCAACCGCCTCGGGCCCCAGGCGGTAGATGCCAGCATCGTTGACAAGGTAGTTTGCGCCTTCGAGCACCTTCAGCAAGGTGAACAGCGTGGTCTTGGGCAGTTCAAGCGCCCGGCACAACTGCGACAGCGTTTGCCCGCCCGCATGCTCGCCCAGCTTGCCGAGCACGTGAACCACCCGCAGCACGGAGCGCGGGCCGGTCAAGGTGTGGCGGTTCAGGCTTGAAACATCGAACATGTGGGCTCGTGGAAGATCACCGTCGAAGGCCAGTCAGGCTGGTGAAAACAACCCGCCGCTGATCCGGATTTTCGCGCCACAGAATTCAGACGCCTGTACTTTGGCGCCCAAATCGGGATCATCGCTGGACGCGAGGGCGCGGCAGCCCGTGTCAGTGTCGGCCAAGACCAAGACCCGGGCTGCCTGCCCCTTGTCGTGCAGCACGGTATAGCCTGCCACCCGGGCATTGCCGTCGAATGCGTCCGCGACCTGCCTGGTTTGCGTCTGCGAAGCTGTCTGGGCTGTCACGTCGTCCAAAGCAAAGGGCTGGGAACCTGCTTGACTGCCCCACAGACCGAATCCCTGCTTGGTCAGAACGCCAGACACCGACGAGACAATTCCATTGCACCCGCTGCCGTTGCGGATGAGCTCGGCCATACGGCAGGTAGCCTGCAGCACATAGTTGTTGAACGGCCCACCCGCCAGTGGCATGCCGCCTGTCACAGTCAAATCCCGCGCGGTGGACAGGCCCAGTTCCTGCGCAAAGGACTCAACCGCAATCGGAAAACAGCTATAAAGCTCCACCAGATCCAGCGCAGACGCGTCCAGGCCCCCTGCAGCAAGTGCGGACTGGCCAGCCAACTGGGCACCAGGGCAACGGGTCAAGTCGTCGCGCGCGGACACCGCCACCATGTGGTTGGACTCCGTGCTGGCCAGTGCATAAACCCACTGGGACGGCGCAATGTCCAGAGCCCGGGCCTTGCCGGTCGAGCACAACAGCAGGGCACCTGCCTGGTCCACGTTCCAGCTGGTGCAGTGCAGCCGCGTGTACGGAAAGGCCTGCATCGGATTGCGGTCTGGCGAAATCTGCAGGTCGCCTGGGCTCAGTTGCTTTCTGCGCCAGGCATGCGGGTTTGCCGCAGCCACCCTGGAAAAAGCCTGCGCCATGTCGCTGAGCTGGCGCTGGTGTGCATCCAACGACAAACCCTTTTTAGCCCGCCATGCCGACTCCAGAATGGCGTACAGGGCAACCGGCATTTTGATGCCGGCGCGCATTTCAGCCGGATGCAAAAGTTCTTCCTCGGCATCCAGCGTCACGTCCGGAAAATCGTCCTGTTGCCGTTCGCTGGCGCGCTGGCCGGCCTGGCGCGCGCGCAGGATGCGATACCCAGCATCCGCACCCACCACCAAGGCAGAATCAATCTCGCCCGTGGCGATGCGCTGGCAGGCCTCGCCTATCAGCGTTTGCTGCAAAACGCCCAAATTTGCCAGTACGGTAGTCGCTGCATCTGCACCCACAGCGCGAGCAATCTCGCCGGCCGGATTGCGGTAGCGCCAGCGCCCCTTGGGCACTGCAATGTGCTGCACGCCCCGCAGCACATGCGCGACACCCGCATCTTCGCCAGCGCGCCGCACGGCTTGCAGCATCAGGTCCATCGGTTCCATGGCCTGCGCAAAGTCATCTTCGCGCTGCATGCAGGTGCCAATGCCGACCAGCACCGGCTGACGCGGATCGGCAAGCACTTCGTTCACTCGGGTTGAATTCCTGCGTCCGCCACCTTGCGGCCCCACACTTCCAGCTGGCGCTTGACGAGCGCCGCAAATGCCGTGGCGTCCGACGGCGTAGGCTCTGCGCCGGAAGCCAGGATGCGCTCGCGCACCTCGGGCTTGGCCAATATCTGCAACAGGGTTGCCGAGAGCTTGTCGGTCACTTCCTTGGGCATGCCCGCCGGGCCAAACAATCCGGTCCAGGCCGCCAGATCAAAGTCCTTCAGGCCCAGGGTTTCCTCGATGGTCGGCAATTCAGGCGCAAGGCCGGAACGTCTGGAGGTGGTGACGGCCAAGGCCCGCAACCGGCCGGATTGCAGATGCGGCCTGGCCGACGCCAGGTCCACCACGATGAACTGGGCTTGACCGCCGATGACGTCCGTCAAAGCAGGGGGGCTGCTTTTGTAGGGGATGCCCGTGGCTTCCAGCTTTTCTATCCGGTTCAGGGCCTCGGCCGGTATCTGCACTGTGGGCGTGCCGTAGGCGTAATTGAGCTTGCCCTTGTTGGCACGGGCATAGGCCACAAACTCCTGGGGGGTGCGCACCGGCAGGTTGACATTGACCGCCAGGATGAAGGGGAAGTAGGCAATCCCGCCGACCGGAGTGAAGTCTGCAATCGGGTCATAGGGCAGCTTCTTGAACATGTGTGGATTGACCGAATGCGATGAATTGGACGTGAGGAACAGGGTGTACCCGTCGGGCGCGGCCCTGGCCACTGCCGTCGCGGCGATCTGGGCCGAAGCGCCGGGCCGGTTGTCCACCACAAACGGCTGGTTCAAAGCCTGCCGCAGTTCCTCGCTGATCAACCGGGCCAGGATGTCCGTGCCGCTGCCGGGCCCGAAACCGATGATGACCTTGACCGGCCGGTTGGGATAGCCGCCCTGCGCCTGGGCGCTGGCATGCGGCGCAAGGCCCATCAATGCCATGGCACACGCCAACAGTGAGAGGGAATGCAAAAGTCTGCGTTTCATGGGTGTCTCCGTTCTTGGGTTCAAGTTATTTGTGGGCTGGCTTGTGACATGGGAACAGCGGCAGAGCCAACCGCCCCGCTTTCGATCAACTCGGCGCAGCGCTGATCGTCAAACCCGATCTCTGCCAAAATTTCCAGGCTGTGCTCTCCTAAGCGAGGCGCTGGACGTACCCAAGGGACTGCCTGGCCGTCAACCAGCCAGGGCAGCCGAACCAGCGGCACCCCCCCCGACTCGGCAAACGTACCGCGCTCCTTGGCAATATCGCTCACCACAGCTTGCTCCAGACCACTCACGCGCGCCACTGGCACACCCGCGCGCGTCAATCGGGCGATCCAGGATTGGGCATCGCCAGCGGCAAGAATTGCATTCAGCGCCTGCTCCAGCGCTTGGCAATTCCGGCTGCGTGCACCCACGCTCTCGAATCGGCAGTCCTTGGCGAGCCAGGGCTCCTCCAAAGCACCCACCAAGGCCAGCCAAAGTCGCTGGCTGGGTGCCGCGATCAGGATGTCGGCATCGAGCGTGCGGTAACACTGGTAGGGTGCCGCGATGGGATTCCCGGACCCGGCCTTGGGGGGCCGTTGGCCGCTGAGCTTGGCAGCGCAAGCCTGGTAGGGGACGATGCTGAACGCCGTGTCAACCAGTGCCGTTTCCATGCTGCCCACGGGCTGCCCCTGCTGGCGCGCCATCAGCGCTGCGAGCACGCCCATGGCGATCCATTGTCCAGTGCCCAAGTCAATGAGAGACGGCGCGCAGCGGGTGGGTGGCGAGCCTTCGTGACCCGTCATCTGCATGATGCCGACAAAGGCCTGCACCAGGGGGTCATAGCCCGGCATGGCCTGCCCAACCGCTCCCGAGCCGAAAGCATTTACGTCGTAATACAGCACACCCGGATTGACGGCCCGTGCCGCAGCCTGGCCAATCCCGATGCGCTCGGCCACGCCGGGGCGCATGCTTTGCAGGACGACATCCGAACGGGCCATCAAAGCCAGTGCCACCTCAACGCCTGTCGCCTGCTTGAGGTCAATCACAATCCCCCGCTTGCCCGCGCCCACGTACCGATGCGTCAGGCTGAGGCCATCGACGCACGGCGGCCAGGACCGTGCATCGTCGCCCTGGGGCGGTTCGACCTTGATCACATCCGCACCCAGTTGCGCCAGGATCATGGCACCATAAGGCCCGGCCATGTTGGCGGAAAAGTCGGCGACTCGGATGCCCGCCAGCGGCCTCATGCTGACGTTCTGCGCTGCGTGGCTGGATGAGGTGGGCATGGATTGGCGTTCTGTTGACGTCACTGTCACTGGCACATTTGCTGTCACGGGCACGGGTGCGGTTGGGCCAGAACACCCGCGTCGCGCAGCCGTGCCAGTTCGCCAGCGCTGATGCCAACGGCCTGAAGCAAGGCGCAGGCATCGGCGCCGACCTGCGGGGGCGGGCCAGCAGGACCGGCCGGCGTCGCGCCAAAGTCCACGGGCGTTGCGACACCATTGAAGTCCTCGGGTGCCGTATCCCCAGAGGCAACGGGCACATGGACAAAGGCGCCGCTTGCCAGAACCTGCGGGTCCGTCAGCAGGTCTTCGACCGAGTTGATCGGTGCCCACCACACATCGTGCTGCTGGAAGATCGCGGCCCATTCGCTGCGCGTGTGTTTCGCGGTCAATGCATCAAGGGTCGCGACAAGCGCCGTGGCATTGCGCCGGCGCTCACGCGGTGTCGCGAAGCGCTCGTCGCTTTCGAGAGGTGGATTACCCAGTGCCAGCACGATGCCGGGCCAATGGCGTTCCGATTCAGCTCCGACCAGCCAAAACCATTTGCCGTCAGCCGCGCAATACGTGTTCATCAGCGGGTTCTGCGGCTTGGTGCGCGGCGGCGGCGGCGCAATGCGGCCCAGGCCCACGCGTGTGGCGACATCCATGCCGATGCTGTAGATGCCGGTTCGCAGCAATGAAGTGGACACCAGTTGCCCTTGGCCTGACCGTTCGCGGTGGTACAGCGCCCCCATGATGCCCGACACCAGGGTGATGGCAGTGACGTTGTCGCCCACGCCGCCGGGCAGGATGGGCGGGGCAGCGCCTGGCGGCGTGGCGCGGTCGGCCAGGCCGCTGCGGCCTGAAAACGCCGCCATGTCGTAGCCGGGTGCGTCACGGTCAGGGCCTTCCAGCCCGTAAGCTGTGAGGCTCGCATAGACCAGCCTGGGGTGCTTGGCCAGCAAGCTGTCGTGGTCGAGTCCGACGCGCTGCAAAAACTGGGGCCGCATGTTGGTGATGAACACGTCGGCCGTGGCCACTAGGCGCTGTACCAGCGCCGCACCGTCGGGGTGGTTGACGTCCAGCGCAATGCTTTTCTTGCCCCGGTTGTACAGGTCGAACGGCGGGCAGCGGTCTTCCTTGGAACCCGAAAGCGCGCCAAACAGCTTGCGCATCGGGTCGCCCTTGGGCATTTCAATCTTCACCACCTCGGCACCCCAGTCGGCCAGGATGCCACCCGCCGCAGGCCCGGCCACCCACAGGCCCATCTCCACCACCCGGATGCCCTGGAGCAGACTCACGGTACAGCCCTCCCGCGAAACACCGGGGGCCGCTTCTCCATAAAGGCGCGGGGCCCTTCCTTCGCATCGTCCAAGGCGGCGTTTTCCTTGGTGCACTGGGATTCGATGGCAAAGGCCTCGTCCAGCGGCCGGCCACTGGATCGCACCATGACCTCTTTGGTTTTTTCGAGCGCAACGGGAGCCCCCAAGCTAACCCGGCGCGCCAGATCCAGCGCCACCGCCAGCACCTCGCCTTGCGGCACCACGCGATTAACCAGCCCCATGTCACGCGCCATGTCAGCGCTTACCGGCTCGCCCAGCAGCAGCAGTTCCATCGCATGCGCCCAGGGGAGCTGCCGGGGCAACCGAACCAGCGAGCCGCCGCTGGCAATCAAGCCGCGGCGCACCTCGGTCACCCCGATGGTGGCCGTGCTTGCCATCACGCGCAGATCGGTGCTCATCACGAATTCGGCACCGCCGGCATGGGCATGCCCATTGATGGCCGCAATAACCGGCTTGAAGAAGTTGGCATTGCGCAGCAGGGCCGCGCCAAGCTGTTTGCGGTCGGCTGCAAAACGCTCCTCCCACTCGCCCTGGGGTGGACGCGTTCTCATCATCAGGGGGATCAGGCTGCCCATGTCGCCACCCGAACAGAATGCCTGGTCGCCAGCGCCGGTGACCACAATCACGCGCACGGCGTGGTCGTCGGCCACTTCGCGCCAGAACTGCGCCAGCCGGACCACCATTTCAGGGGACAGCGCATTGCGCTTTTCCGGACGATTGAGCGTGACAATGGCGATGCCGCCCTGGCGCTCGACGAGAATCTGCGACATCGCTATTGACCTCCTGCTTTGGAAACTGTTTCCACGGTTTCAACCCGTTCGACTTTATCGACCTTTTCGAGATTTCCACCCGGTTGGGCTTGCAACCAGCCAAGCACGCGTTTGCGCAAGCCCACATAGTCGGCCTTGCCGTTCGGGCCGCGCCCGACGGAGTCGACCACCATGACATGCCTGGGTGCCTTGTGGCGGGCCAGGTGGGCGCGAACATGTGCCGTCAAATCCGTGGCGGCGATGGCCTGGCCATCCACCAGCTCGACCACGGCGGCGACGGTCTCGCCAAACCGCTCGTCTGGAACCCCCACCACGACCGCGTCCCGCACTTGCGGCAGCAGCTTGATGCACTCTTCAACCTCTTCCGGGAACACCTTTTCGCCACCCGTGTTGATGCTGACCGAGCCTCGCCCCAGCAGCGTGATGCTGCCGTCTGCCTCCACCAGCGCATAGTC
This sequence comes from Comamonadaceae bacterium, assembly GCA_043758475.1. Lineage (GTDB taxonomy): Bacteria > Pseudomonadota > Gammaproteobacteria > Burkholderiales > Burkholderiaceae_C > JANYCG01. The sequence goes on from JAYVNK010000520.1 coordinate 7,251, forward strand.
ACCCGGGATGGCGCAGCGCACGCCATCAATCGTGGGAAAAGTGGCTGCCGTCTTGACCGGGTCACCGTAATAGCCTATGGGCACGCCGCCACGCACCGCGATGCGGCCCGCGATGCCGCTGCCCGGTGGCACTGGCCGGTCGGCCGCATCAATCACAAAGGCGTTTTGGCCCAGCTTGAAACGCGCGGATGGGTTGACGCGCTGCTTTGATGAAATGGCCCGGCCCATGCCGCTGGCCTCGCTGCTGTTGAGAAAGTCGATCAATATCGCGTCGGGCGCGTGCGCCAGCAGGCGTTCCTTGTTCTGGCTGCCCCACATCATTCCCGACGATGAAACCGCCTTGAGACTTGTCACGTTCCAGCGACCGGGATCGGTGTCCAGTGCATCCACCATGGGCCGGCAGAAAGCATCGCCCACGATGCACAGGTCGGTCACGCGCCCTGCCGCAATAGCGGCAAGCAACTCTGCCACCTCGAATGGCGTCTGGGTCAGCGTGACCACGGCACCCCCCCGGTTCAGGAGAGTGCTGGCAAACACAAATGCGGTGCCGTGCATCAGCGGCGCAGCGGGCAGCCCGATGGGCGCAGCTTTCCCCAAGCAGGAAGCGCTGGCAATACGCTCGCGCACGTGGTCAAGAGAAGCTTCCGCTGGATCCCCAGTGGTGTTGGACGCCACATACAGGTCATGCTGGCGCCACATCACGCCACGTGGGCGGCCGGTGGTGCCGCCCGTGTAAATGAGGATCAAGTCATCGCCCGAGCGGCCCCAGGGCGGCACGACGCGCTGGGCGTTGGGGGTTGCTGCAACGTCAAAAGGCGTGGCCCACGCAGGGCAAGCTGCGGCACCGTCATCGACGTACATCCAGAGGCGGACTTTGGTGCAACGCGTGCGGACCGCCTCCACCATGTTGGTGAACGCGCCGTGGAAAATCACCACCATGGCGTCGGCGTTGTCCCACAGGTAGACCAGTTCTTCTTGCTGGTAACGGTAGTTGGTGTTGACCGGCACCAAGCCAGCTTTCATGCAGGCGAATGCGGATTGCAGGTATTCAGGCCCGTTGTGCAGGTACAGCGCCACCTTGTCCTGCTGTTTGCAGCCCTCCCGCAACAAGGCTGTGGCAAGGCCATTGGCGCGCCCGTCAAACTCGGCCCAGGTCAAGGTGATATTGCCGTGCACTTGGGCCATCGCAGTCGGCACCACCTCTGCCACGGCTTCCCAAACATCCGCAAAGTTCCACTCAGGCGGCATGGAATACGCTTTCCGTTGAAATAAGGTGCATGGCGTAAATTGTTCCATATGCAGTTTTTGTTCTGTATTCAGAACAAATGTCATCATACGGACAAAGGGCGGACAGAACCTCAACAATCCAGGAACTTCATGTGGCACCCCCAAAAAATGGTGCTGGCGAAGACGGCAGCGAACTGGCGCTGCGCGGTGTCGGGGGCCTCTCAGCCCTCCTTGATATAGACAACCTTGGGGTACACATAGCCCTCAACGTGCTGCGGGCCACCCTTGCCGCCATCGCCAGTCATGCGGTGGCAGTTGAAGCCGACACCGGGGTCGAGCGCACCGTAGCCATTGACCCACACCGCCAGCGCGAATGCCTTGGGTCATTTTGAGCAACGTGTTGACATCGCGTGTCCACACAAGTGCAGTACGCGCTCGAGCGGCCTCTTCGAGATCAGCGGTCCAAGCTGAACATCGGGGTTCATCCCGTCGCCCAGCCGCAAGATCCTGCTGAATTGGACCAGGCATTCCACGAACTCGGTGTGGATGCTGCGCTGCACCAGCAAGCTCACCGGGTACGGCAGCAACCTACTGGCCATCGATCAGACGCCGCTTGGGCCCGTTCTGCAGGAAAGACGGCAGGGGCTGGGCCGTGGCGTTCGTGGCCGACACAGGTAGGGTCTCCATGAAATGCGTTGCAGGATTGGTTGGAGCGATAGGGCGTTCCCACATCAGGAACACGCCCTTACCCCCCCCGGCACCAAAAATTCTCCGAAACCCCGCTTTTCCGCATATTTACACATCAAAAGAGTCTGTATCCCTTTCATAGAAAGCATAATAAGCTATTTAATACATAGCACATCAGTTCAAGACAT
>JAYVNK010000521.1:0-9327 GCA_043758475.1 Comamonadaceae bacterium
GTTGCAGGCGTTACCAACTTGTGCGATTTGGTGGTTGATGACTTCTACAAACCGCAAGGCGCAGACTACGCAACTCCCCTGGCGTCAAAGTACCTTGCCACCACCCGGGGTGCCGACAACGTGTGCGCGACTGCCGACGACGGGCAAGTTGAAATTTCATTCGATGCGCAGGGCAAGCCAATGACCGCTGCGCTGCCCAATGCGGCGGCTTTGGGGCCGGTGCTGGCGGTGCTCAGAAATCCGACCACGCTCAAACCTTCTGCAACGGTGCATGCGCGGGCAATTGCTGTGTCTCAGCCGACAGCAGCAGTCATTACGCTTGCAGCGGCAACCGCACCTGCGATGACTAAAGTGCTGGACGTTTCCGTCGACGCTCTGGTGGGCGAACAAAACAACCGCCTGGTGTTCTGGGACATCAGTGGGAGAAACGTGGCACTGGATTCGACGATAACCGCTGGCACGGGCTGGGAACGTATCGGTTTTGATGCCAACAACTTCTACTTTTTCAGGAACACGGGCGTGTTGACAACGCTTCCCACATCCGCCTGGAAAATTGTCAAAATTTCCAGGACGTCGCCAGCCGCAACTTTGATGGCTTCAGGCGCGGGGATCATTCAAGCGGCGTCCTTGGGCCTCAATTCAATCTTCATCACATCGGCAAACGTCAGCGGATTCAGCCTGAATCGCCTGGCCAAAGCGGCACCAGCATCCTCTGGCACGCCGGTTCTGCTTCAAGGTCCCTCGAGCACCCAGATCCCTTTGACGTTGGCATCAAACGCTGGCCTACAACTTGTATTGACCACTTCTCAGATCAATGGTTCGAGAAATTTGGCGATCAGCGTGATGGAAGAAGAGACTGGCCGGACCCTGTATTCCACTGCCAACGGGTTTCCCCTCGGTTTGATTTCAGACACCACCACCTTGGCGCTGAACCAAAGTAGCGGCAGTGGAGGCTTTGTGTTTTTAGCCAACGTCTCTGCAACTGCGGGCGCTTTGGGGGCCACGCTGACCAGTTTTAGTGCCCCGACGCGAACACCCATTGTCGTGGGCCAACTGCCGTCGGCTAGCGAATTTGGATCAACTGCGGCGCTCGCCGGTCCAGGCGGCAGCACCTTGAACGGGGTTGGAACAGGCACACTTTCAGGGCTGACCGCGGCGACCATTTTGGCCAGCCCGCGCCGCGTTTTTTCCTTCGATCCGCAGACATCCAACAGCATTCAATACACCACCTCGGTGAAGTAACGGAGCCGGTACCCGCGAGTGGGAATACACCATCCGCCTGAACAACGTCGGCGAGTTTTCACTGCCGCCGTCGCGGGTTGAGGCGATGTATGCGCCTGAGATTTTTGGGGAAGCGCCGAATGCGCGGGTGAAGGTGGAGGCGGTGAATTAGGCGGAGTGAGCAAGAGCCCACGAGTCACTATAATCCTTACGAAAGTCAATATCGAAAGGAATCTATGGCCAACGCCACCTTAACGTCCAAGGGCCAAACCACCATCCCCAAGGAGATTCGGGACAGCTTGGGGCTCAAAGCACAAGATCGGCTCAACTTCACATTGATGCCCAACGGGTCGGTCATCATGCGGGTCAAGAACAAGAGCATTCTTGATTTGGCCGACATCATCAAATACAAAGGCCCGAAGATTTCCATTGAAGCAATGAGGTCCCTGCGGGGGTAGTGCATGCTAGGCTTGGACACCAACGTACTTGCGCGGATTGTGCTTCGCGATGATGCCGTTCAAACGCCTGCGGCACTTAAACGAGTAGCCAGAGCCCTTGCACAGGGCATTCCGGTGGTCGTTGGCCTGCCAACCTTGCTTGAACTCGACTGGGTCATGCGCAGCTACGGCAAATTGACCAAGCGGGAGAGGCTGCACATTTTTACGCAGTTGCTTGAAACCAAAGACTTGAGAATTGACGGCGAGGCAGTCTTGGAGGTGGCGTTGCACCAATGGGAAAACTCGGACGCAGACTTTGCGGATTGCCTGTTTCTGGCACAGTACCAACACATAGGTTGCGACACCATGTTGACCTTCGACGCCAAAGCCGCCCGTATGACGGGTGTTGAGCTGGTCGCAGGCTAGTAGTCCATTTCACCAAAACCATTCCATGAAATTGTGCCTTTTCCCGCCATGCGTCGTTGCACCCCCTGGTCGCACGTGCAGTGCGTCTACGGGTCTGCGCCTAGCCTGGCGAAAAAATGCATCGATTTCATTTCGTATTGTTTTTGGTGAAACGGACTACTAGATGCTTAAGCGCGCTCTAGTAGCTATATTATTAATAGCTGATTACGCACATTCCACTGGGGCTACGGGCACTTTTAACCAGATAAAAGCCGATTTCAAGCCCTCAGACACGCAAATCCTCGACCGCCACGGCGAATTGCTGCAACGCACTCGCACCGATGCCACCGTGCGCCGAGGCCAATGGGTGGCACTGGCTGATGTATCCCCGGCCCTGCGCACGGCGCTGGTGCTGAGTGAAGACAGGCGCTTTTACGAGCACAGCGGGGTGGACTGGCGAGCGGTGTCTGCCGCAGCGTGGGGCAACCTGTGGAACAGCAAGACGCGCGGCGCGTCCACCATCACCATGCAATTGGCAGGTTTGCTGGACGAAGATTTGCAGCGCGGCAGGGATGGAGCGCCCAGCGCAAAGGGCGGCCGCAGTGTCACGCAGAAGATTGGCCAGACCGTGTCGGCCCAAATGCTGGAGCGTAGCTGGCGCAAAGACCAGATTCTGGAGGCATATCTGAACATGGTGCCTCTGCGCGGCGAGCTGGTCGGTATCGACGCGATCAGCCGCACGCTGTTTGGCAAGGCCGCGCATGGGCTGGACGACCGCGAAGCCGCCATCATTGCCGCGCTGGTGCGCGCGCCCAATGCCCGCGCCGCCGTGGTGGCGCGCCGGGCGTGTGAGGTTTTGGGGCAGATGCACCGGCGCGCCGCGAAACCGCCGTCTGTAAAAAGCGAATTGGCAATCAAGCCCGCTGAAGCAAACCATCCCGACTGCGAAGCGCTGAATCTGGTCACCACCGCCGCTTTGCAACGCAAATCGTTTGAGGCCAATGAAGGCATTGCACCGCACCTTGCGCGCCGGGTTTTGGCGGCGCATGCGGCCTTATTCCGAACCACCCGAACCACCCAAACCACCCAAACCACCCAAACCACGCAAACCACCCTGCGCGCCCCACTGCAACGTTTCGCCGTGCAAACCCTGCAACAGCACCTGCGCGAGCTGCGGGGCCGCCATGTGGAAGACGGGGCTGTTCTAGTGCTGGACAACGCCAGCGGCGACGTGCTGGCGTGGGTCGGTTCATCGGGCGAATTAAGCGATGCCGCAGAGGTGGATGGCGTCACGGCATTGCGCCAGCCCGGCTCGACGCTCAAGCCGTTTCTGTATGCGCAGGCGATTGCCGAGCGGCGCATCACTGCTGCATCACTTCTGGACGACGCTGCCACCCACATCCCCACGGCGGGTGGCCTGTACATCCCGCAGAACTACGACCACCAATTCAAGGGCTGGGTGTCGGCGCGTACTGCGTTGGGCGCGTCGCTCAACGTGCCTGCCGTGCGCACGTTGGTGATGGTGTCGCCCGATGCGTTTCACAAACAGCTCAAATCGGTCGGCTTGCCGCTCAAGGAATCGGGCGATTTTTATGGCTACAGCCTGGCGCTGGGCAGTGCTGAAGTGTCTTTGCTTTCGCTTGTCAATTCTTATCGGACTTTGAGCAATGGCGGCGGCTACAGCCCGGCATCATTTCTTCCGAGGACCGGGAAAGATGGCCGTGCAATTCCCGCTCTTGACCCACGCGCCGCCTTCATCGTCACCGACATCCTGGCCGACCCGCTGGCGCGCGCCCGCACCTTTGGCACCGACAGCGTGCTGGCCACGGGCTTCTGGACGGCGGTGAAAACCGGCACCAGCAAGGACATGCGCGACAACTGGGCGGTCGGCTTCTCGCAGCGCTACACGGTGGGCGTGTGGGTCGGCAACGCCAGCGGCGCGCCGATGTGGGACGTGAGCGGCACCACCGGTGCGGCACCCGTATGGGCCGCTGTGATGAACCATTTGCACAAGCGCGAGCCCAGCCGCGCGCCGCAGCCACCGGCCGGCCTGGTGCAGGCGCAGGTTGTATTTGGCGCGGCATCCGGTGACAGCCGGAGCGCCGAAGCGTCCCGCAGTGAATGGTTTCTGCAAGGTACTGAACAAAATGAGTTTACTATTAATTCAGTAGCTACTTATGCATATAAAACGGGGGCTAGAGGCCTAAATGACCCCCAATTTCTCGCAGAAGAACGCTCCCGCATCACCGCACCGGCCTCGGGCACCATCATCGCGCTGGACCCCGACATTCCGCCCAACCGCCAGCGGGTGAACTTCACCGCAGAGGGCAACCACCTGCGTTGGCTGATCGATGGCAAGCCGTTTGCCAAGGGCGCTTCAGCGCAGTGGCTGCCCTGGCCCGGTCGGCACGTGGTGCAACTGACCGACGCGCGCGGCACGGTGCTGGATGAGGTCCGCCTGGAGGTGCGCGGCGCGGGGGTTCGGGGCTTGCTCAAGCGCTGACCCATTGACCCATTGACTCTTTGACACGCTAGTACGGTTCCATGGCCTCACGTCACTCCCTGGATCCGCTCAATTCGCTGCTGGCCGAGGTCCGCGCCTGCACGCATTGCGCGGCCCATTTGCCACTGGGACCGCGACCGGTGCTTCAAGTTCACGGGGAGGCACGGATTTTGATTGCGGGCCAGGCGCCAGGCCGCAAGGTGCATGAGTCGGGCGTGCCGTTTGACGACGCCAGCGGCGACCGCCTGCGTGCGTGGCTTGGGGTGTCGCACGACACGTTTTATGACGCGCGGCAGGTTGCCATCCTGCCGATGGGTTTCTGCTATCCCGGCACCGGCACCTCGGGCGACTTGCCGCCCCGTCCCGAGTGCGCGGTGGCCTGGCGGTCGAAGTTGCTGGTTCATTTGAAAAACATTCAACTCACGGTGGTGCTGGGGCAATATGCGCTTGACTGCCATCTGCCCGCTGCGCCAGGCTCTGGCACGCAGACGGTCACCGCGAAAGTCCAGGGCTGGCAGACCCATTGGCCAGACGCCATTGCGTTGCCGCACCCGAGTCCGCGCAACAACATCTGGCTCAAACGCAACCCCTGGTTTGAAGTTGATTTGCTGCCGGTGCTGCGCAGCCGGGTGGCGCAGGTGCTGGCCGGTTAGGGCCCGACTGGCCCCGACTGGCATCGCTTAGCGCCATGCAGATGCGGGCTGGGCGCTGTCCACCCTGCCGGGTTTACACGTTAACCGGCCTTGTCATCGCGAAACTCGCCCACACGTTATGGTGGGGCCCGCAGAGCAGGCAGCCGCTGGCTCCCATCAAGAACGCTCACGGAAAGGCTTTTACATGTGGAAACGTCTGTCGGTCATCTGGTCTCTGATCAAAGGCGATGCAAGCCAGTTGTGGCATGCCGTGCGGCACCCGCTGGCACCGCCCTGGCTCAAATGGGGCACGGCTGGCATCGTGCTGTACCTGGTGTCGCCGGTGGACCTGATTCCCGACGTGATTCCGGTCATCGGCCTGCTGGACGATGTGATTCTGGTGCCGCTGGCGATTCGCTGGCTGCTGAAGCATTTGCCCGCTAACATTCGCGACGACATCGCGCACCGCGCCGGCTTTGCTGACACAACGGGCACCGTCATCAAGGACGTGACGGAACGCCGCTGATGCGTCGCGCCCTGGCTGTAACTTGGGCTGCAGCCTGGGCCGCACCCTACACCGCCTTGGGTCTCGTTGCGGGACTCACGGTACTTGCCACAGGCGGTCGCGTGAGGATCATGCGCCGCACGTTTGAGTTCAGCGGCGGGCTGCTGCCCATTGTGCTGGCGCAGCTGCCGCAGAGTCGCCGCTTCTCCGCGATGACGCTCGGCCACGTGATTCTGGGTGTTAACTCGCATCTGCTCGATACCCTTCGCGACCACGAGCAGGTGCACGTGGCGCAGTATGAGCGCTGGGGGCCGTTGTTCATCCCGGCCTATCTGCTGAGCAGTGCATGGCAAATGTGCTGCGGGCGCTGCGCCTACCGCGACAACTATTTTGAGAAGCAGGCTTTTGCCATCGCTGGGCCTGAGCCAGCAGAACGCAGGTGCACTCGGGCTTGATGCCCCAGAATGACCTGATCAGCGCGCGGCAAGGCGCGTCAAGGCGGCAAGGCCCGGGCCGCTTGCGCCAGCAAGCCCGCTACAGCGTCGGGCGTAAGCGCTCCCGCCACATCGCTCTGGCCCGCACGCCGCCAACGGAAAACGTTGTTGCCCCACAGGTCAAACTGTGCCACCGTCGCCGGATTACCCTGATCCACCAGTTGCAATCGAAGCAGCGGTGTGCCACCTTCACTGTCGGCTTTTGTCAATGGGCCGACATTGCCGTCCGCGGTGATACTGGGAGCAGCGTGGGCCACGGCCAGGGCAACAACCCGGTTCGCAAGATTCTGAACATCGCGCCTGGCGAGCCGGATGCTACGGGTCTGATACAGCAAGTCAGCCGCGGTCCACTGCGCTGGTTCAAGCGCGGATGGCGCAAGCATGGCCGTGCGGTTGCGGTTGTTGCTGTCGGTGCGCGCGATGCGTTCTGTGATTGACCCCGCAGCAGAAGGGGCAGGAGAAGGGGCAGGGGCTGCTGCAGGTGCTGCGAGTGCTGGGGACGAGGGCGATGCGGCACCAACCTGTGTCCGGGCCTGCTGAGGCACGGCGGCCATGTCGCTCATGGATTTGTCCGTGCTCGGGGCAACACTGGCAGGTGACTCGGGCTTCTCGACGGCTGGGGCTTCGCGGCGCAATGGTGACTGCGCTGGCACGCCCGGCCCTGTTGTCGGCGGCGCAGAGTTTGGCACAGGGTTTGGCGCAGTTGGTAAAACCGCCGCTTCAGCAGGCACCGGCTCCTCCTGGCCGCGCTGTTGAGATGGGGGCCTCGGCTGTGGCGTCTTGGCCCAAGCGGGCTCTGGCGGTGGAGCTGGCACGGTTATCGGCACAGGCAGCTTGACAGCCTGTTCACGAGTCGGTGCGGGAGTCACCTCAGGCGCGCTCTTTGCCACTGCGGGCCGCTCGTCCAGCACCGCATCCGGCACCTCCTGGCGCTGCCAGATCAAGGTGATGATGCTGCCCAGCAGGAGCGTCGCAAATGCCGCGTTCCAGGGGCCGCTGGCAGGCCCGCCGCGGCCAGCGCGACCGGTTTTCTGCCAAAACGCCTTCCACCACGGTATTTTTGTGTCAAATACGGCTGCAGCCCTTTTCTCTACTAAATTGTTCGCTATTTTTTTAATAGTATTTCGGGTGGCAACCGCTGGCAACGCCTGCGCATCCGGAGCATGTGCCAGCGCCTTTTCCAAGCGGGCATCGCGCAAATCAGTGCGGGCGTCTGCGGTGCGGGGATCAGTCATGCCGCCTCCCACACCGTCAAGTAATCCTGCATGCAGCCGCGCAGCTTTTGCAGGGCATAGCGCAGGCGGCTTTTGGCAGTCTCAAAGCCCAGGCCCAGCGCGCGGGCCAAGTCTTCCACGCTGCTGCCTTCTTCATGGTGCAACAAAAAGGCCGCGCGTTGCAGGGCCGGCAAGGCGTCCAGGCACTGTAGAAGTTGCTGGCCCGCAGCGCGCCAGTGGGCGATGTCTTCGGTGCTGGCGGGCGTTTTGTCCGATGTAGGGTCCAGCGGGTTGTTCAGACTGGTACGCAGCCAGCCGTGGTCACCGCCGCTGGCACCGCTGCCATCATCCAAGTCACTCATGCCCTCCAGGCTCACCTCGCGCCCAGACACGCGCAGCCGGTCCATCGCCAGGTTGTGCGCCACCGTGTAGGCCCAGGTTTTCCAGCGGCCCCGCTCGGGCGCAAAGCTGTCCCGGGCGGTCACGATGCGCAGCCAGCAGTCCTGGAACACCTCGTCCGCCTGCGCCGCAAACCTGGAGCCCAATACACGCCGCACAAAGCGGAACAGCGCGCCCTCATGCCGCGCATACAGCACGTCAAACGCCGCCACGTCGCCAGCAGCGTAGGCCTGCATGAGCTGTTCGTCGCTGAGGTTGTGCAGAGGGTCTTGCATGGGCACGGGCATGGGCGTCGTCGCGGGCATCGCGGCATTGTCGCGCTAGTACCCAGACACCCCAGTAGAGGAACAAAATGAAAGTGGTGATTTCGCGCTCAGGCCTAGGCGCAAAACGCAGACATAGCTGTGGCTATGGCGAGGCTGAGCGCTGCGGCTCCGAACCCGCCCGCGCGGGTTTGGACAGCGCGAAGAGGCTGCGCCTGCGGCGCTGCCGCGCCCTGCAAGGGTTGCAACGACGGCATGGGGGTGAAAGAACGCTTTCATGTTCCGATACTTGGGTGTCTGGGTACTAGTTTCATACGGGCTTGTACGTTGGGCTGGGTGAAATGGGGTTACAGCAGACCGGCAAGGTCGCGCAATCGTCTGGCAAGGCAAAGCGGTCAGCCCACTTCCGCGACCTGCCCGATTGTGGGTATTCCAGAGGACATTCGCTTAAACTGGCGAGTCCCCCACCATTGAGAACTGCCATGTCCGCCATTTTTCAATCTCCTTTGATGGCCTACAAAGCGATGAAACCGCCAAGCCCGCCTGCGCCTTCGCACCACATCTGGTCAGTTGAAAGTTACCACCAGATGGCAGGTGCCGGGCTGCTCAATGAAATGGACCGGGTCGAATTAATTGAAGGGGAGTTGTTGGACATGGCACCTATTGGCAGCAAGCATTCACATTGGGTTAATCGGCTGAACAAGCGGTTTGTCCTGCAAGCCCAAGACTTGTACTTTGTCAGCATTCAAAACCCGGTAGTCCTGGGTGACCGCAACGAGCCCCAACCCGACCTGATGCTGCTCAAACCCGGCAGTTACATGAACGCCTTGCCCACGGCGGCAGACGTGCTGCTGATCGTGGAGGTGTCTGACACCACCCTTGACTACGACCGCGATGTCAAACTCAACTTGTATGCCCGCCACAACATCCCTGAGGTCTGGTTGCTGGACGTGGGCCGCAATGAGCTGCTGGTGCACCGCGAGCCGGTTGATGGCCTCTACCGCCTTATGCGCAGGCTGTCCGCCAACGATGCGGCAACGCCAGAAGCGGCACCTGAAATCACCGTTCGGCTGAGTGAACTGGCTGATTGAAATGAGACGGTGAAATGGCAGGGCACCTGGTCTCCAACAAGACCTCCCGCCTGTTCCTGCGCGCTCTAGTACCCAGACACCCAAGTATCGGAACATGAAAGCGTGCTTTCACCCCCATGCCGGCGTTGCAAAGCCTCGCCATAGCCACAGCGATGTCTGCGTT
>JAYVNK010000522.1:0-2995 GCA_043758475.1 Comamonadaceae bacterium
CGGCCCAGAGCCTGGGGCTGCCGCTGGTGCCCCTGCGCGCTGCGCTGGTGGTGGTGCTGGCCCTGGCCACCGGCACTGCGGTAGCGCAGACCGGGCTGATTGCCTTTGTCGGTCTGGCCGCGCCGCACCTGGTGCGCTCAGTCGTCAAAACCACGCATGGCCGCCTGATACTGCTGAGCAGCCTGACGGGTGCGGCGTTGTTGATGGCGGCTGATATTTTGGCGCGCTGGCTGATGGCCCCGCAGGAACTGCCGGTGGGCGTGCTGACGGCGGTGCTGGGCGGCAGCTACTTGCTGTGGCTGATGCACCGGCGCACGGGCCGGGGAGGGGGGCTGTGAACCATGCACCGGATATTTTGCGATATGCTACTAAACATATAGCTATCGATGCACATGGGATAAGGGTTAGCCTCGGAAATGTCGAGGTTTTACACGGTATTGATCTGGCGTTGCAGGCGGTCCGCTGGACCAGCATCGTCGGCCCCAACGGTGCTGGCAAATCAACCCTGCTCAAAGTGCTGGCGGGCCTGCTGCCGCACACTGGCCACGTGGCGCTGCTGGGCCAGCCCCTGGCCAGCCTGTCGGGTCGGCGCCGCGCGCAGCAGATGTCCTGGCTGGGTCAAAACGAGGCCAGTGCCGACGACCTCACGGTGTATGACGTGGCGATGCTGGGCCGCCTGCCGCACCAGCCGTGGCTGGCAGCACCCAGTGAAGCGGACCATGTTGCAGTAGAGCAGGCGCTCAAGGCCACGCAGGCGTGGGATTGGCGCAGCCGCCCCTTGGGCCAGCTCTCGGGCGGCGAGCGCCAGCGCGTGCTGCTGGCCCGTGCATTGGCGGTGCAGGCGCAGGTGCTGCTGATGGATGAGCCGCTGGCCAACCTTGACCCGCCGCACCAGGCCGACTGGCTGGGCGTGGTGCGTGCCCTGATTGAAAAGGGAAAAACGGTGGTCAGCGTGCTGCATGAAATCTCGTTCGCACTCAACGCCGACCAGTTGGTCATCATGGCGCAGGGCCGTGTGACGCATCAGGGGGCCTGTCACGACGAGGCGACGCATCGGGCCCTCGAACATGTGTTTGACAATCGCATCCGTATTCACGCCCTGGCCGGGCAGTGGGTGGCTTTGACAGGCGGCCAGGCCGTTGACGTGAAATTATTGGAATCGGCCCCAGAGCAGCTAACCCCCGAACAACCCAAAACGAAGCCACCCAGCAGGAACGTAAATGCAAATTGAAACACCACCTATCGACAAGCCCTATGACAAGCCTGAAGGCGAACGCCGTGGCCTCATCATCGTCAACACGGGTGATGGCAAAGGCAAGAGCACGGCGGCTTTTGGCCTGGCGCTGCGGGCGCACGGGCGCGGCAAAGCAGTGAAGATTTTCCAGTTCATGAAAGTGCCGAGTGCCCGCTTTGGCGAGCACCGCATGTTTGAGAAAATGGGGATTCCGATTGAAGGCTTGGGTGACGGCTTTAGCTGGAAGAGCCAGGACCTGGAGCGCTCAGGCCAAATTGCGCGTGATGGCTGGTTAAAAGCCAAAGCCGCGATTCAAAGTGGCGAGTACTTCATGGTGGTGCTCGACGAATTTACTTACCCGTTGATTTACGGCTGGATGGAGCCCCTGGGCGGGGTTGAAGAAGTCGTGCAAACGCTGTTTGACCGGCCCACCCATACGCACGTGGTCATCACCGGACGCCGTTGCCCGCCAGAAATCATTGAGCTGGCCGACACGGTCACCGAGATGACCAAGGTCAAGCACGCCTTCAATGCGGGCATTCCGGCGCAGCGGGGGATTGAGGATTGAGGATGGTGCAACCAAGTCCTTTGTCGGTCGTGGCACTGAGAGACGTAGGGTCATGCTCGCGGAAATTGTGACTGTGCCCATGATGGCTGTAGCACTCTTGATCGCGCTGGCCATCGATGCATGGTTTGGCGAACCTGCCGCGTTTTGGCACCCTGTGGTGTGGATGGGGGGCTCTTTGGGCTGGGCGGGTAGATGGGTGGCACCTTCCTCTTCATCGGTACCTGCCAGTTCATCCGGAATTGTCCCGGATTTACCAAGTTTCTGGCTCGGAGTCCTTGTCTGGTGTGCAGGAGTAGCTATTGTTTATGTAACGGCGAAGGTGCTGCAAGATAACATCATGGCGCTGCCTGGGTATCTCTCTGATGCACACCGCTGGCCAGTAGTGGTAAGTACGGTGCTGGCCGCACTGCTGCTTGGCATGGCCCTCAAACCATTGCTGGCCTGGGCCATGTTGAAGAGCGAAGTGCGGGCGGTGGAGGCGGCGTTGGGGGAGTCGCTGGCCGCCGGCCGCCAACGGCTTGCCTGGCTGGTCAGCCGCGATGTTAGCTCTCTATCAGAGAGCGAGGTGCGCGAAAGCGCCATCGAATCGTTGGCCGAGAACTTGAATGACTCGGTGGTGGCACCCATTTTCTGGTTTGTGCTGCTGGGCTTGCCCGGCGCAGCCGTCTACCGCTTTGCGAATACCGCCGATGCGATGTGGGGCTACCGGGGAGTGCGCAACGGCCAAGTGTGGGAGTGGGCTGGCAAGTGGGCCGCGTGGGCGGACGATGTTTTGAGCTGGCTCCCCGCGCGCATCACGGCTGCGTTGCTGCTGGCGGTATCGGGTGGATGTTCATGGCGCTCTTTGCGGCGTGAGGCGCGCCGCACGCCGTCGCCCAACAGCGGCTGGCCCATGGCGGCTATGGCGTTGGGCCTGGGTGTGTGCCTGCACAAACCGGGCGTGTACGCGCTGAACGTGCTGGGGCGTCGTCCGCAGGCTACCGACACGCATCTGGCCATCAACTGTGCATCAAAAGTACTTGTGGCTTCAGTCTTATATGCATTGTTAGCTATGATAATAGTACTGTATGGATATTCTGCATGACCCATGCCAGTCGTGTGCACGGCGGACCTGACACCTTTGGGGTGCCGATGCATGATTTTTCAACCAACAGCAACGCCTGTGGCCCGTGTCCGCAGGCGCTGGCCGCAGT
>JAYVNK010000523.1:0-2995 GCA_043758475.1 Comamonadaceae bacterium
TCGTCGATGTCGAAGAGCTTGTCGCACAGGGCCGCAAACACCACGCGGCCTACAAACGTGCGCGCCAAAGTGGGGTCAAGGATGTCGGGATCTTCGGCCAGGCCGACGCGCAGGGTTTGCGCCTGCATCGTCAGCGGCGCTGCAACCAGCAGCAAGATTGGCAACCACAGTCGTAGGGAAAGTTTCATTCGGACGATCTCCAGAAAAATTAAACGTCAAACAGAGCGATCAAAAGCGCAGCAATATCCGGACCATTATGCGGCTTCAGCCTGCACCAGAAAGGCCGATTGCAGGCGCACAAGCCGCTGCCGTGCGGGGGTGTCAACGCGCAACGCACCCATCAATGAAGGCATAGAAATATCGCGCCAGAAATGGCAGGCCACGGCATGCCCGGATCCTGGCGTCCCGTCGTCCATCCCATCGGCCACCAGCGCCGGAGTTTCCTGCGAGCACAGGGGACGCGCATGCGGGCAGCGGGTGTGAAAATGGCAGCCGGATGGCGGCTTTAACGGGCTGGGCACATCGCCCGGCAACAGCACGCGGTCCCGTTTGAGGCCTGGCTCAGGCAATGGAATGGCCGACAGCAGCGCCTGCGTGTAGGGATGGCGCGGCGCGGCAAACAGCGTGCGCTTATCGGTGATTTCAACAATGCGCCCCAGGTACATCACGGCAATGCGCGTGGCGATGTGCTTGACCACGGCCAGATCGTGCGCAATGAAGATGTAGGCCAGCCCCAGCTTTTGCTGCAAGTCCTGCAGCAGATTGACCACCTGCGCCTGCACCGACACGTCAAGCGCCGACACCGCTTCGTCGCACACAATCAGCTTCGGCTCAACCGCCAGCGCGCGCGCAATGCCAATGCGCTGGCGTTGGCCACCCGAGAACTCATGCGGATAGCGCTGCGCATGCTGCGGTGCCAGGCCCACGGTGTGAAGCAGTTCGGCCACCCGCTCGCGCTCGTGGCCACGGTGCAGGCCGTGCAAAGTCAATGGCTCCATCAGCGTCTGACCCACCGTCATGCGCGGGTTGAGCGATGAATACGGGTCCTGAAAAATAATTTGCATAGCCCGCCGCTGAGTGCGCAGTGCCACGGCATCCAGTTGACCCAGGTCTTGCCCGGCGAAGGTGACACTCCCCGACGAGGGCTCAATCAGGCGCAGCACCACGCGGCCCAGGGTGGACTTGCCGCAACCCGATTCGCCGACAATGCCCAGTGTTTCCCCGGCAGACAGCGTGAAATCAACGCCATCCACCGCGCGCACTGCACCACTGACGCGGCTCAACACGCCGGTGCGCACCGGGAAGTGTTTAACCAGCGCCTCGACATTCAGCAATGGTTCACTTTGCAGCAGCGGTGGCGTCATCAAGCGAGCGCCTCAACTGAACCGTGCGTCTGCGACACTGCCATCAAAACCAAGGGATCCAGAGGTGCCTTCCAGCATGCCGAGGCCTGTCCGCCACCGACCGGCCTCAATGGCGGGGCTGCCGCCAAACACTGCGCATCCGCAAACGGGCAGCGCGGCGCAAAGCTGCAACCGGGCGGCGGCCGCAATGGGTTGGGCACTTGACCCTTGATGGCAGCCAGCCGCGTGGTCTCGCCATCCAGGCGCGGGATGGAGCCCAGCAAGCCCACTGTGTAGGGGTGCTGCGGGGTAGTGAACAAGGCATCGACCGGGGCCTGCTCGACGACCTTGCCCGCATACATCACCACCACATCGTCAGCCACTTCTGCCACCACGCCCAGGTCGTGGGTGATCAAGATGACAGCAGTACCGTTGTCTTGCTGCAAGCTGCGCATCAGGTCCAGAATTTGCGCCTGGATCGTCACGTCCAGCGCGGTGGTCGGTTCATCGGCAATCAGCAGGCGCGGCTCGCAGGCCAGCGCCATAGCGATCATCGCGCGCTGGCGCATGCCGCCCGACAGCCGGTGCGGGTGCTCGTTCAGGCGCTGCTCGGGCGCGGGCATGCGCACCTGGTTCAGCATCGTGAGCGCACGTTCTGTGGCCTGTGCCCGGTTCAGGGGGCGATGGCGCATCAGGCCTTCGACGATCTGGTCGCCAATGGTGAAAGCCGGGTTGAGCGACGACATCGGTTCCTGAAAAATCATGGCCATGGCATTGCCACGCAGATTTTGCAGCTCGCGTGTCGGCAAGCCCAGCAGCTCGCGGCCTTCAAAACGGATGGACCCAGCCGCAATGCGCCCCGGCGGGTTGGGCACCAGGCTCATGATGGACAGCGCGGTGACGCTTTTGCCGCAGCCCGATTCCCCCACAATGGCCAGCGTGCGCCCGGCTTCTACCGAGAAGCTGACACCATCCACGGCCGGGAACTCACCGTCATCGGTTTTGAACAGCGTTCGCAAGCCTTCGACCTGCAGCACGGCACTCATGAAGCGCCATTCTTGTGCAATGCCCGATCCGCCTGAAATTGCGCAATGCGCGCATCAATCTGCGACCTGTCAACGATGCCAACCGGGTCGTGTCGGCCCGCCAGGCAGGCGGCAAACGGCTGGAAGCGCTCCAGGCTGACCTGGTAGAGGCGCTGCAATTCAACAATCGGGTCAAGATGATCGTCCACCCGCATGTCCAACTGCGGATAGTCCTCATCGCCATGAATGCGCAGCGCCGCCGACTGTTTGCCGCGCCTGTCGCCACCCGCTGCCTCACCCGCTGTCATGGCCGCCAGCAGGCGCTCGGCCAGCGGCTGGCCCTGCGTGGCGATGAAGGCCTGCGCGGTGGCTTCGATCACGTCCGGCCCGGCCAGCATGTTGCCCGCCACGCTGAAGTTGTCGTGAAGCTGGTGGCCGCACCAACCGACACAACTCGCCCCAGTGTGGGCGGCACCCGCACCCACGGCAGGCAGCACGTGCAACTGGCGCTGGTCCCGCCCGGCATCTGCGGCGGTCAAGGCAGTGACGGTGTCGGAGCCTGATTTTCCTTGGGCCAGCAAATCCAGTGCGGCAGGGCCATACAGCGGGTTCATCAGCGCCTGGGTG
>JAYVNK010000524.1:0-9309 GCA_043758475.1 Comamonadaceae bacterium
TGCCGCCGACGAAATTGCCGACCCGCGCCCGTTTGCCGAAATCATGCGCCAGTGGAGCACGCTGCACGCCGAATTTGCATTTTTGCCGCGCAAGTTCAAGATCGCCATTACCGGTGCCCGGGAAGACCGCGCGGCCACCTACTGGCATGACGTGGGCTTGCATCTGCGGCGCGACGACGCGGGCCAGCTTGCCTTCAAGGTGTTGGTGGGCGGCGGCATGGGCCGCACGCCCGTGGTGGGCACCGTGATCCGCGAATTTTTGCCCTGGAACCAGCTGCTGAATTACCTGGAAGCCGTGGTGCGCGTGTACAACCGCTGGGGCCGGCGCGACAACATCTACAAGGCGCGCATCAAGATTCTGGTGAAGGCCGAAGGCGCGCGTTTTACCGACGAAGTGGAAGCCGAATACCAGCAAATCGTGACGGTGGACGGTGCGCCTCACACCATCAGCCAAACCGAGCTGGACCGCGTGTCGGCTTCTTTCGTGCCGCCCACGCTCAATTGCAACCGCAAGCATGGCGAAGAAAAAATCGCCAATATTTTGCGGGCCGCTGCGGAAGATGACGTCGAGTTCGGCCGCTGGCTGACGCAAAACGTCGCCGCGCACAAAAACCCGGATTTGCGCGCCGTCACGTTATCCTTCAAGCGTCTGGGCTACGCGCCGGGCGACGCCACGGCCAGCCAGATGGAAGGTGCCGCTGAGCTGGCTGAAGAATTTTCCGCCGGTGAATTGCGCGTCACCCACGATCAGAACTTGGTGCTGCCCTGGGTGCGCTGCGACCAGTTGCCCGAGCTGTGGCGCGCGGCCCGCAAGCTGGGTTTTGCCAAACCCAACATCCGCCTGCTGACCGACATGATCGCCTGCCCCGGCGGCGATTTCTGCTCGCTGGCCAATGCGCGGTCGCTGCCGATTGCAGAAGCTATCACCGAGCGCTTCCAGGACATGGACGAGCTGCACGACCTGGGCGAGATTGACCTGCACATCAGCGGCTGCATCAACTCCTGCGGCCACCACCATAGCGGCCACATTGGCATTCTGGGCGTCGACAAGGACGGCAAGGAGTGGTACCAGGTGTCGCTGGGCGGCTCGGACGGCTCTACGTTAAGCGGTGTGTCCGTGGCCGGCAAAGTGGTCGGCCCGTCGTTTGCCGCTGACGAAGTGGCCGACGTGATTGAAGCCGTGCTGGACACCTACCGGCGCCAGCGCATGGCTCATAAATCTGGCGCTAAATCTGCCGCCAACGACGGTGGCAAAGCGGGTGTCAATGCAGGGGCCGAGACTTTCATTGACACCCTGCGCCGCGTCGGTGCCGAGCCGTTCAAGCTGGCTGCCAACAGCGTGCGCACCAGCACTGGCAAAACCGCCCACGCCACAGAAACTGAGGTTGCCTGACCATGACCGCAAAAGCCAACTTTACTATTAAATTAATAGCCGCTCATGCACAGGGGACAAGGGCTACAGGCCTGGACTTGGGGTTTTGCCAAAATGGCAGTGAAAATGATGCAAAATCTGCTTTGCAGGCTGCTGAGTCCACTGAAGCAGCGCAGCCAGGCACGTTGACCCTTGCCAACGATGCAGACCCGCGCTCGTTGAGCCTTGACGGCATCACCCGCGTTGATTTGCACTTCCCCAAATTCACCGATGGCCGCGCCTACAGCCAGGCGTTTCTGCTGCGTCGGCGCCTGGGCTTCAAAGGTGAAATCCGCGCCACGGGCGACGTGCTGATTGACCAACTTGTGCAGATGCAGCGCAGCGGCTTTGACGCTGCCGAGCTGCGCGAAGACCAGGACATCGCCCACGCGCAACGCCAGTTTGACCGCTTCGGCGCGTTTTACCAGGGCGATGCGGTGACAACAGCGCCGCATTTTTTGAGGGCCGCGTGATGACCGCCATCACGTTGCATGCCCGTGCGTCTGGCGACTTTGACGCAAAGCTGGCCACGACAAAGACGCTGTTGCAACAGGCTGCGGTTGACTGCGCGCCCGACACGGCGGATTCAAACTCGACGGATTCAACCGCTGCCGCAGCGTTGATCACGCAAGCCTCAAGCCTGGGTGCCGAAGACATGGTGGTCAGCCACCTGATCAACAGCATGGCGCTGAACATCCCGATCTTCGTGCTGGACACCGGCATGCTGCACGATGAGACTTTGCAGGTGCTGGCGCAGCTCAAGGCTACGTCGCGGGCGCCGGTGCAGGTGTATACGCCGTCGCACGAGACGGTGGTGAGATTCATCAAACGCGAAGGCAAAGACCCGATGTACCGCAGCATTGCCCTGCGCAAAGACTGCTGCAACATCCGCAAGATGGAGCCGCTGGCGCGCGCGCTGGCCGGCAAAAAAGCCTGGATTACCGGCCTGCGCCGCGAGCAGTCGGGCGCGCGGGCCGACGTGCCCCTGATCGACACGTCGGACGCAAACCGCATCAAGTTCAACCCGCTGGCCGACTGGACCTGGGGCGACGTGTGGCACTACATCAGCCTCAACAACGTGGCCTACAACCCGCTGCATGACCAGTTTTTCCCCAGCATCGGCTGCGCGCCCTGCACCCGCGCCATCAGCCTGGGCGAAGACTTCCGCTCGGGCCGCTGGTGGTGGGAAGACGAAACTGCCAAAGAGTGCGGCCTGCATGCCAAAGACACGCCATCCAGAAATACATCCAGCGAGGAAGCCACCGTATGAACGCCCGTCTAAAGTCCGGACAGTTGGCACCGGCCACGCCAGGCGAAGCCACGTTGCTGGCGCATGAACGCCTGAGCCACCTCAGCAACCAGCACCTGGACGCGCTGGAAGAAGAAACCATTTTCATCCTGCGCGAAGTGGCCGCAACGTTTGAGAGGCCCACCCTGCTGTTTTCCGGCGGCAAAGATTCATTGGTGCTGCTCAAGTGCGCGGAAAAAGCTTTCGGCGGCCAGAGTGGTTCATCCGGCAGCGGTGGCATCCCCTACCCTCTTCTGATGATCGACACCGGCCACAACTTCCCTGAAGTCACTGATTTCCGCGACTTTCGCGCCAAAGAACTCGGCGCCGAGCTGATCGTGCGCAATGTGGAAGATTCGATGAAACGCGGCACGGTGCGCCTGGCCCATCCTGGCGAGAGCCGGAACGTGCACCAGTCAGTCACGCTGCTGGAGGCGATTGAAGAATTCCGGTTTGACGCGCTGATTGGCGGCGCCCGGCGCGACGAAGAAAAAGCCCGCGCCAAAGAACGCATCTTTAGCCACCGCGACAGCTTTGGTCAGTGGCAGCCCAAGGCCCAGCGCCCCGAGCTGTGGACGCTGTTCAACACCCGCCTGCAGCCGGGCGAGCACTTCCGTGTGTTCCCCATCAGCAACTGGACCGAGCTGGACGTATGGCAGTACATCGAGCGCGAGCACATTGCCCTGCCATCGCTGTACTACTCGCACAAACGCAAGGTGGTGCAGCGCAAAGGCCTGCTGGTGCCGGTCACGCCGCTCACACCGCTTCAAGACGGCGAACATGCTGTGCTGCGCGACGTGCGTTTTCGCACTGTGGGCGACATCACCTGCACCTGCCCGGTGGCAAGCCTGGCCAGCAGCGCCGCCGAGATCGTGATCGAAACCCTGGCCGCCGACGTGAGCGAACGCGGCGCCACGCGCATGGACGACAAAACCTCCGATGCCTCGATGGAAAAGCGCAAAAAGGATGGGTACTTTTGAAACACCCCCCGGCTTGCCCACTTCGTGTGGCCGCTTTCCCCCTTGCAGGGGGCGACACCTACGGCCCGGCGAAGCCGGTTCCGTGGTGTCCCTGGACTAAATTCACCCAACCTTCGCAGGAACCGTCAAAATGACAATTGATACACATTCAATAGCTTATTATGCAGATAAGACGAGGGCTACAGGCCAATTTGATACTCAATCGGCATTAAAATTCATCACGTGCGGGTCGGTGGACGACGGCAAAAGTACGCTGATTGGGCGGCTGCTGGTAGACAGCAAGGCCGTGCTGCAAGACCATCTGGCGGGTGTGCAGCGCCAGGGCGAGACGGATTTAGCCCTGCTGACCGACGGCCTGAGCGCAGAGCGCGAGCAGGGCATCACGATTGATGTGGCCTACCGCTATTTCAACACCGAGGCACGCAAGTTCATCATTGGCGACGCACCGGGCCACGAGCAGTACACCCGCAACATGGTGACCGCTGCGAGCAGCGCCGATGCCGCAGTGGTGCTGGTGGATGCCACCAAGCTGGACTGGCAAAACCCGGCGATGGAACTGCTGGTGCAAACCCGTCGCCACTCGCTGCTGTGCAATTTACTGCGGGTGACCAACATTTTGTTTGCGGTTAACAAGCTGGATGCTGTTGCGGATTCAACGCTGGCGTTCAAAAACATCAGCGCGGCGCTGGCAGACTTTGTAAAATCAGCCGGCATCACGGCTGCGGCCATCGTTCCGATTTCTGCCCTCAAGGGCTGGAATGTGGTAGACCGCTGCGGTGAGGGTCTGGCTACACAAAACAGTGGCTGGTGCGCCTACAGCGGACCCAGCCTGCTGCAGATTCTGGAGCAATTGCCGACCACGCCGGCGGATGCAGCCGAGCCGTTTGCCCTCCCTGTGCAGTGGGTTGAAAAATTCTCCAGTAGCAGCGATACCTCCCAGGGCCGCCGGATATTCTGGGGCCGCATTGCCACGGGTTCGGTCAAGCCCGGGCAGCGCATTGCCATTCTGCCCAGCGGTCAAACCGCCCTGGTAGCGCAGGTGTTAAACCACGTGCGCAAACCTGGTGATGGTTCAGCCGGCCACAGCGCGGGCATCGTGCTGGACCGCGAGGTGGACGTATCACGCGGAGACTGGATCCTGAACCATGAACCCGACGGCCACACCTTCACCCCGACCCGCGAGCTCAGCACCACTATCGCCTGGATGGACGACGAACCCCTGGTGGCAGGCCGCATCTACTGGGCGCTGCATGGGCACCGCTGGGTCAAGGCCAAAGTCAAGCGCATCGTCCACAGGCTCAACATCAACACGTTGGCCGAAGAAGACGCGAACCAGCTTGAGCCCAATGCCATTGGCCATGTGGAACTCAGCCTGCAGGAGCCCGTCGCGACCCTGCCCTACGCCCGATCACGGGTGCTGGGCGCGCTAATTTTGGTGGACACTGCAACCCACAAAACCGCTGGGGCTGTTCTGGTGCAATAAAATCTGTGTCTGCTAGCCGACCATGGGCATTCCAGAAATTCAATTCTGGGGATGCAGTGCAAGGCGCGATACGAATGACGCAGCAGTACTCCCGTACTGCGAGGCTTTGCAACGCAGCAATGCGCCCCAAAATTGGATTTATGGAATCGCCCACATGACACACACTGTCACCGAAGCTTGTATCAAATGCAAATACACCGACTGCGTGGACGTATGCCCCGTGGACTGTTTTCGCGAGGGTCCAAACTTTTTGACCATCGACCCGGATGAATGCATCGACTGTGCCGTGTGCATTCCCGAGTGCCCGGTCAACGCGATTTACGCCGAAGAAGATGTGCCTGCCGACCAGCAGCACATGACCAGGCTGAACGCCGAGCTGGCCAAGCTGGCCGGCTGGAAAAGCATCACCAAACGCAAGGCCGCGCCAGCGGACGCCGACGACTGGAAAGACAAGACAGGCAAGCTGCCGCTGCTGGTTCGCTGAAGGGGCACCCTCATGAGCGCACCCATCGTAGAGACCGATGCTGTCATCATTGGCGCTGGCCCGGTTGGCCTGTTTCAGGTATTTGAGCTGGGCCTGCTGGAGATCAAGGCGCACGTCATCGACCTGTTGCCCTACCCCGGCGGCCAGTGCATTGAGCTGTACCCCGACAAGCCGATTTACGACATCCCCGCCGTGCCCGTGTGCACCGGCAAAGAGCTCACAGACAACCTGCTCAGGCAGATTGAGCCGTTTGGGGCCACGTTTCATTATTCGCAGGAAGTCAGCACCATTGCCAAACAGGACGATGGGCGGTTTTTGCTGGAAACATCGTCGGGAGTTGCCTCGGGGCTTGGCTCTGACGAATTTCAGGGCAGCCGTTTCCTCACCAAAACCATCTTCATCGCCGCTGGCATGGGTGCTTTCCAGCCACGTTTGCTGAATCTGGAGGGCATTGACAGACTGGCCACGGCCGACGCCGCGCAGCAGGTGTTCTACAAAGTCAGCAACCGGGCGGCATTCGCCAGTCAGGATGTGGTGATTCTGGGCGGCGGCGATTCGGCGCTGGACTGGGCGCTGGATTTTGTCAAAGGCGGCGACAACAAGGCCAAATCGGTCACGCTGATCCACCGGCGCGATGGCTTTGCCGCCGCGCCCGCCAGCGTTGCAAAAATGCGGGCGCTGTGCGACGCTGGGCAGATGAAGTTCATGGTCGGGCAGGTGACCGCTGTTGAAACGCAGAATGATCGGATGACGTCAATCACTGTGACCGGCATTGACGGCAGCACCACCCAAATGCCGCTCGACCTGCTGCTGATTTTCTTCGGCCTCTCGCCCAAGCTTGGCCCCATTGCTGAATGGGGTCTGGACATTGAGCGCAGACAGCTCAAGGTCGATACCGAAAAGTTTTCCACCAGTGTGCCGGGCATCTTTGCCGTGGGCGACATCAACACTTACCCCGGCAAGAAAAAGCTGATCTTGAGCGGCTTTCACGAGTGCGCACTGGCGGCTTTTGGCGCAGCAGCGATCATCTTCCCGGACAAGAAGGTGATGCTCCAGTACACCACCACATCGACCAAGCTGCACAAGGTGCTGGGGGTGGAAACGCCGGTGTTTGAACGCTAAGTTTGACCGGTACGTTCGACCGCTACGTTCGACCGGCAAGTGCGATGGACAGCCCACTTACGGGGGTACAATTGCTCCGTGCTTGAGAGAGCACATCCGCTAGGGGTGTTGTTGCAGCAAACGTGTTTTGTTGCAATGGCTGAGAAAGTCCCTTTGAACCTGATTGAGGTAATCCTCGCGCAGGGAAGCATGTTCCGGATCTGGCCGCGCCCTCTACCAACCAGGGCTTCTCAAACGGCCACCATGGATCCCTACAAGCCGACCTGCTGTGACGTTGAAAGGACTCGCGTTATGGGATTTTCTTATCCAAAATGCAAGTCAAAATCGTCTGTAGCCCTAGCTGCATATGCACAATTAGCTATTTTTTCAATAGCATCTCCAGTCTGGGCGCAAACCACTGCCAACTCGGCTGTTGCTGACGTCACGCTGAAACCCGTGGTCATTAATGCGCGCAACGCGTCGCCCGCCGCCGACATCACCGGCTTTGGCGATATGCCGCTCAAGGACGTACCCATCTCCGCCACCGTGGTGGGTCGCGAGCAGTTGCAGTCGTCGGGCGCGCGCCGCCTGGCCGACCTCACGCAGTTTGACGCTTCGGTCAGCGATGCCTACAACTCGCCCGGCTACTGGGACTTCATCAACGTGCGCGGGTTCACGCTGGACAACCGCTACAACTTCCGCCGTGAAGGCCTGCCCATCAGCGCCGAAACCTCGATCCCGCTGGACAACAAGGAGCGCGTGGAGATCCTCAAGGGCACCAGCGGCATCCAGGCCGGCACCAGCGCGCCGGGGGGCCTGGTCAACTACGTCGTCAAGCGCCCCACCCAGCAAAACCTGCGCGAGATACGGCTGGAAGCCGGTGCCAAAGGCAGTGTGCTGGCCGGTGCCGACCTGGGGGGCCGCTTTGGCGACGATCAGGCCTTTGGCTACCGCTTCAACGCCGTGCAGGAGCAGCTGCGCCCGCTCACCCGCAACCTCAACGGCAGCCGCAGCCTGGTCTCGCTGGCCACCGACTGGCGCATCAGCCGCGACTCGGTGTTTGAAGCCGAGGTGGAATGGAGCCACAAATCACAGCCCAGCCAGAGCGGTTTCAGCCTGCTGGGCAAAGTTCTGCCCGCGCCGGTAGACCCGCGCCTGAACCTGAACAACCAGCCGTGGTCGCAGCCGTCAGACTTTGATGCGCTGACGGGCACTTTGCGCTTTGAGCAAGCCATCAACAAAGACTGGCGCTGGTCAGGCCAGATGGGCAGCCAGCGCCTCAAAACCAATGACCGGCTGGCCTACGCCTTTGGCTGCAGTGCCGAGAACAATTTTGACCGTTATTGTTCCGACGGCACCTATGACCTCTATGACTTTCGCAGCGAAAACGAGCGGCGTGACCTGCAGGCCGCATCCCTCAACCTCAAAGGCAAGCTCACCACCGGCAGCGTTGGGCATGACCTGAGCTTTGGTTTGATGAACAGCACGGTTCGCACCCGCTATCAAAAAGAGGCTTACAACTTTGTCGGCATCGGCAACGTTGCTGGCACCGCCATCGTGTCGGCTGACCCCTCGCTCACCACCCAGAACACCAACCGCGATGAAAAGTCGCTTGAATTCTCGGTGCAGGATGCCATCCGCTGGAATGACCGCTTCACCACCTGGCTGGGTCTGCGCAGCACCCAATTGCAGCGCGACAGCATCCGCACCAACGGCTCGCGGCCTTCCAGCTTCAGCCAGAGCCTCACCACGCCCTGGCTGGCCGCCAGCTACCTGCTGGGCAGCGGCCAGACAGCCTATGCCAGCTACGGCGAAGGCGTTGAAGCGCAGGTGGTGCCCAACAAAACCGCGCAGTACACCAACCCAGGGCAGGCGCTGCCCGCGCTGAAGTCGCGCCAAGTGGAGATCGGCATCAAAGGCGGGCAGAAAACCGGCCCACAAGATGCGCAGCAAGATCTGAGCTGGCAGGTTTTAAGTTGGCAATTGGCCGCGTTTCGCATCATGCGGCCCATGACGAATCTGGACGACTGCAACAACCTCGGCATCACTCCTTGCCTGGGCCAAAACGACGGCCAGGCCGTGCACACCGGGCTGGAAGCCAGCGCACAGTGGGCCCAAGGGCCGTGGAAGCTGGCCAGCGGCCTGACCCTGATCAACGCGGTGCGCCAGGGCAGCGTGCTCAACCCTGCCGCCAACGGCCAGCACCCGACCAATGTCCCCAACTGGGTGCTGCGCGCACAGGCTGCCTGGCGCGTCACCGGCGTGCCAAGGCTGGAACTGCAAGGCAATCTGTCGCATGAAGGGGTACGTTCAGTACTGGCCGATGGCTCGATCACCCTGCCCGGCTGGACGCGGTTTGACGCCACGTTGCGCTACGACATACACCTCGGCTCGGCCCCCACCACCTGGACGCTGGGCGTGGAGAACCTGTTTGACAAACGCTACTGGAAAGAATCCCCCACCCAATACGGCCACGTCTACCTGTTCCCCGGTGCCGCTCGAACCCTACGCGTGGCGATGCAGACCAGCTTTTGAAGATACTCCTTAGGCACCAAAACCCGT
>JAYVNK010000525.1:0-2988 GCA_043758475.1 Comamonadaceae bacterium
GCCGTGGTGTGGCTGATGCCCGTGTCGTTGGCAAGCGTGACCAGGTTGAGCAGGGTGCCAGTGCGGGCGGCGCACAGGCGCAGGAAGCGCTGGAAGGTGGACAGGTTCTGAACCTGCAAAAGCTGGCGCACATCCCGCTCGGCATAGGTCGCCACGTAGCTTGAAAACCAGTCGTTGCACTCGGCAAGCGTGGGCTGGCGCTGCCACAGGCCAGGATAGGCACCGCGCCAAAGGTGGGTGTACAGGTCTTTTTTGGGGGACTGGCCGAGTTCGCTCAAGGCCAATGGCAGCAGCCGTGTCATGCCGACGCGCCCCGCCAGCGACTGGGTGACTCCGGCCATCAGCCCAAACTGCTGCGACCCGGTCAGCACAAAACGGCCGGGTTGCCTGTCGGCATCCACCATGCCCTGCAGATGCGAGAACAGGTCGGGCCAGCGCTGGGCTTCGTCAAAAACGGCACCGTGTGCATGCCTTTGCAGAAAACTGCGCGGATCGCCCTGTGCAAAAGCCAGCTCAACCGGGTCCTCAAGCGAGACATAGGGCCTGCCGGAAAATACCTGGCGCATCAGCGTGGTCTTGCCAGACTGCCTGGGGCCAGTCACCGCGATCACGGGAAACTGGCGAGCCAGCCGCAGCAGTGTTGCCGTTAAATCCCGCGGGAATGAGTTCATACAATCTGAAGAAATAATATTCAGATTGTATAGAAATGTAATGCAGTACGGTATATGAAAATTCAAACCCGCCGCGCCAGCTCCGCTGCCATGCCGGTGTAGCCTGCTGGCGTCATTGCCAGGAGGCGCTCCTTGTCAGCCTCGGGGATCTCCAGCTTGTCAATGAAGCCCTGCATCAGTCCGCGCGTCATGGGTTCGCCGCGCGTGAATTTCTTGAGCTGCTCATACGGCTGGGGCAGGCCAAAGCGGCGCATCACCGTCTGGATCGGCTCGGCCATCACCTCCCATGAGGCATCAAGGTCGGCGGCGATGGCTTCCTGATTGATTTCCAGCTTGCCCAGGCCCGTGTTGAGCGACTGGTAGGCCAGAACCGCGTAGCCCAGCGCCACGCCCATGTTGCGCAGCACCGTGCTGTCAGTCAAATCCCGTTGAAAGCGCGAGATCGGCAGCTTCTCGCTCAGGTGTTTCAGCAGCGCATTGGCCAGGCCAAGGTTGCCTTCGGCGTTCTCAAAATCAATCGGGTTCACTTTGTGCGGCATGGTGCTTGACCCGACCTCGCCGTCTTTCAGCCGCTGCTTGAAGTAGCCCAGGCTCACATAGCCCCACACGTCGCGTGACCAGTCGATCAGGATGGTGTTGGTGCGGGCCACGGCGTCAAAAAACTCGGCCATGTAGTCGTGTGGCTCGATCTGGATGCTGTAGGGCTGGAAGGTGAGGCCCAGGCCCCAGGGGCGAATGCCGGTGTCAGGGCCTGGCTCGGGTGTTTCAACCACGCGGCGGCTGAACGCCTCCCAGTCAAAATCAGGCCAGGCTGAGAGATGGGCGTTGTAGTTGCCCACGGCTCCGTTCATCTTGGCCATGATCGGGATGGCGGCAATCTTCCCGCGCGCTGCATTCAGGCGCACCACCACGTTGGCAATTTCCTTGCCCACCGTGGTGGGGCTGGCGGTCTGGCCGTGGGTGCGGCTGAGCATGGGCACATCGGCAAAGGCGTGCGCCATGCTGCGCAGCTTGGCAATCACCGCGTCCAGCCCCGGCAGCAGCACCAGATCCCGCGCGCTTTTAAGCTGCAGCGCATGGCTGGTGTTGTTGATGTCTTCGCTGGTGCAGGCAAAGTGAACAAATTCACCGGCCTTGAGCAGCTCGGGGCGTGACTCGAATTTGGACTTGATCCAGTACTCCACCGCCTTGACGTCGTGGTTGGTGGTCTTCTCAATCTCCTTGATGGCCAGCCCATCGGCCTCGGCAAAATTTTTCACCAGGTTGAGCAGGTAAGTGCGGGCACCCGGTGTGAGCGGTTTGAACTCGGCAAATCCGGCGTCACTCAGTGCAATGAACCAGGCCATTTCAACCTGGACGCGGCGGTGCATGTAGCCCTGCTCGCTCATCAGCGGGCGCAGCAGCGCCAGTTTGCCGGCGTAGCGGCCATCCAGCGGCGACAGGGCGGAAATGGTGGAAAAAGTCATGCGTCGGATTGTAGGTTGCGCGCCACGGGCAGCCGGTCAGCCCCACCAGGCAGCGCGCCGGGGCAAAGCCTGTCGCTAGAATGGGACTCACTGCAAAATAGTAGCCCCCCATGAAATTAATCGGATCCATCACCAGTCCCTACGTTCGCAAAGTGCGCGTTGTCATGGCTGAGAAAAAGCTTGACTACCAGTTTGTGGACGAAAACGTCTGGGCGGCGGACACGACGATTGGCGAGTCCAACCCGCTGGGCAAGGTGCCCTGCCTGGTGATGGAAGGTGCTGAGGCGATGTTTGACTCGCGTGTGATCGTCGAGTACGTGGACACTCTGTCACCGGTGGGCAAGCTGATTCCTACGCTGGGACGCGAGCGGGCCGAGGTGAAGACCTGGGAAGCGCTGGCCGACGGCCTGATGGAGGCGGCCGTGCTGGCGCGGCTGGAAACCACCTGGGACGGGCGGGATGCGGCACAGCGCAGCCAGGTCTGGATCGACCGCCAGTTGGGCAAGGTCAACGCCAGCGTCAAAGCCATGGGCAAGGGCTTGGGCGACAAGCCGTTTTGCGCAGGCATCCATTTTAGCCTGGCCGACATTGCGGTAGGCTGCGCGCTGGGCTACCTGGATTTCCGCTTTGCGCACATTGACTGGCGGGCCGATAACGCCAACTTGGCCCGGCTGCAGGACAAACTGATGCTGCGCCCGAGCTTCATGGACACGCAGGCGGGCTAGTACCCAGACACCCAAGTAGAGGAACAAGATGAAAGTGGTGATTTCGCGCCCAGGCCTAGGCGCAAAACGCAGACATCGCTGTGGCTATGGCGAGGCTTTGCAACGCCGGCATTGGGGGTGAAAGCA
>JAYVNK010000526.1:0-2980 GCA_043758475.1 Comamonadaceae bacterium
CACGGCCATGTCGCGCACGCGGGCTGCCGAGTGCAGGTACATGGCTTTGGAGCGGGCGCTTCTGGCACCGCCCCAGTCAAACATAGGCAGGGGCAGTTCTATGGCCAGGCCGTTGCGCGCTTCCCGCGTGCCCTTTGCGTTGTCAAAAATTGTGCTGCGCGTCACCTCCAGCGTCATGCCATCGAGGTAACCCGTCACCTGTTTGAAACCCAGTTGATCCGCCACGTAGCCTGACTCAGCCATAGTCGAGCGCACGTCCAGCCGCTCACGCATCGCGCGGGCTTCTACATCGCTCATCTCGGTCACGGCCTTGGGCAAATCTGGCAGCCGCTCGGCCAGGGTGAAATTGGTTTGCACGCCCCACAGGCCCATCAAGCGGATCAGCTTTTCGCGCTCGCTGAAGTTGGCCTGCTCCGCCCTGGCCAGTTGCGCTGTGGCATCGGCCAGAAACACCTGCTCGCGCGCCTGCTGGTACTTGCTCCAGTTGCCCACGCGCGCCATGCGGCGGGCCAGCTCAGCACCCGCCTCGGCTGCCTCTTTGACATCGCGCATGTAGATGGCGGTTTGCTGCGCCGCCACAGCCATGATCCAGGCCTTGCGGGTGTTCGATGCCAGTTTGACCACTTCCTGTGCGGCCTGCAGTTTGGCCAGCTCGTGTTGCTGGCCCTGCCATTTGGCCTTCCAGGGCAACGTCAGCAATCCGATCACGTCAAAGCGCAGGATGCGTTCGATCTCGCGCACGTCGCCTTGCGCAAAACGGCCGATGGAGAAGTGCGGATTCGGCAAGCGCCCGGCCTGTACCCGGTCGGCATCGCTGATGCCCAGTGTCGCCAAGGAGCCCTGCAGTGCCGGGTTGTTGAGCAGCGCAATGCGTACCGCAGATTCGGCGGTCACAGGGGCCTTCAGCAGCTCGGCAACTGTGGTTTGAATCGCCAGAGGATTCTGCGTCAGTGCCACCTGGCTTCCGCCGGTTTTGCCCTGCGTGAGCTGCTGGATATCTGCCAGATTGCCGTCGGGTGAGAGCGAGGCGCAGCCGGTGAGCACCAGCAGGGCGACGGCGCTGAATGCGGGTCGGCAGTTATTTTTGAATTGGAAAGGCATCGCTTCGTCTCTTAGTGTTTGTGCACGCTGGGTGCCTGGGAAGGCGTGGTTGACGGCGATGCCGGCGGCACTGTGGGCTTTGCCGTATCCCCCACTATGGGTTTGGGTGGCACAGGGGCTTTTTTCTCCTGTGCCTCCTCCCACTTCAGGATGTCCACGTGCCCCCGTTTGAACTGGCCGACTTCTGCATTTGCCTTCTTCCAGTCGGCTGACTCCATTTCCACGCCGGTGGGCGTGCCAGCGAACACCGATTGGTAGACCACCGGTGGCACAGTGGCGGCAGAGTCTGTGACTGCGGGCGCGGCGGCGGGCGCGCTTTTTACTGCGTTTGTGGTTTGCGCCAGAGCCAAGACTGGCGCGACGGAAACCGTGCATGCGCAAAACAGCGCACGGGCCAGCAAAGATGAATTTTTCAAGTGAAACTCCTGATTGACGCTGGCAGGACCGAATGGGCCCGCGCAAAACACCTGTCTATCGCCTGCAACCCGCCTTCAGAGGCAAATTGCAGACGAACTAAGGCTACGACGGATCAGGAGATGGGTGGCTTTTGGCCCAGCGCGGTCACGGCGCTGGCAAAGCGGGTGCTGCCGATGAACGGCAGTGCGTCGGGCTTGGGATCGGCCGGATACTGGGCCACCGTGGTCGCCAAAGCCACGGTATGGCAGATTTGGCATACACCGCAGGTGTTGCAATGCCCATTGGTGGCATTGTCGGCGGTGGCGACCATGTCTGCCGGGGCTGCGCCGGCATGCCCAGGGCATTCTGCATAGGCTGGAGCGGTATTTTCACTGTCAAATTGGCCTCTAGTCCCCGTCGAATGTGCATAAGTAGCTACTGATTCAGTAGCAATTACGTTTTGCGCTGCCATTA
Organism: Comamonadaceae bacterium; assembly: GCA_043758475.1. Taxonomy (GTDB): domain Bacteria; phylum Pseudomonadota; class Gammaproteobacteria; order Burkholderiales; family Burkholderiaceae_C; genus JANYCG01. Next base: position 1,972 of record JAYVNK010000526.1, read on the forward strand.
CCATCGACATCTCGACCGCCATCACGTCCCCGACCCAGCCGCGCACAGGCAGCAGGGCGATCATCAGGATAAGGAACAGGCGGCGCATCATGGTAATGATAGGGCAAACTAAAATTAGTTCAACGGCAACCCTGCGATGGATTTCCCCAGCAAGCGCATTCGCAAGGTACGCTGCCCTATAAAAACATGAAGAAACATTTAATTTCCACTTTTATTCTGACGCTGATGGCATCTGCTCTGCCCGTCTGGGCTGCCGCCGAGCGCATTTTCCTGGACGACATGACCGCTGCGGAGGTGCGCGCGGCCGTGAAAGACGGCAAAACCACCATCATCATCCCGGTGGGTGGCACCGAGCAGAGCGGGCCGCACATCGCTCTGGGCAAGCACAACATCCGGGTCAAGGCGCTGGCCGCCAGAGTGGCTGAAGCCTTGGGCAACACGCTGGTGGCACCCGTGGTGGCTTACGTTCCCGAGGGCAATATCGAGCCAGCGACCGGTCACATGCGCTTTGCCGGCACGGTATCTGTGCCTGAAAGCGCCTTCAAAAGCATCATCGAAGGGGCGGCGCGCAGTTTCAGACAGCATGGCTTTGTCAACATTGTGATTTTGGGCGACCACGGCGGCTATCAGGCGGCCCTCAAGGCGGTGGCTGCCAGTTTGAACCGAGAGTGGGCCAAAAGTGCTTCCAATGCCGCCCGCGCCCATTTCATCAGCGACTACTACGCCGCCACCCAGACCACCTACGTCAAGGCGCTGCGCAGCAAAGGCCTGAGCGACCACCAGATAGGCTTGCACGCGGGCGTGGCCGATACCGCCCTGTCCATGGCCATTGACCCCGCCATGACCCGCCCCGACCTGTTCGCGATCGCTGCGCAAGAGGGGCCAGCTGGCGGCACCGTGGGAGACCCCAGAGTGGCCACGCCAGTTCTGGGACAATTGGGGGTTGACGCCGTGGTGTCCGAGACCGTGTCGGCCATTCGCCGGGCGGTCAGTGCGCCGCGCTGACAGG
>JAYVNK010000527.1:0-2977 GCA_043758475.1 Comamonadaceae bacterium
CTCCAGTTGCAGTGGTGGCCTTCCTGTCGCTTCTGGCAAGCAGGGCGCGGGCCTCTTTTTCGTGCAGCTTGACCTCTTCCAGATTGGCTTGCAGGTCAGCCATCTGCTCGTCAAGCTGGCTGCGGTGCCCGGCCAGCACGGCCAGAAATTTTTTTAGCTGCGCGCCGGTATCGCGCGGGGTGTCATACATGTCGATGATGTCCTTGGCCTCGGTCAGCGACAGGCCCAGCCGCTTGGCGCGCAGCGTGAGCTTGAGGCGCGTCCGGTCGCGCGCGCTGTACACCCGGTTGCGCCCGCCAGGCCCCAGGCGCTGCGGTTGCAGCAGCCCCAGGTCTTCATAGAAGCGGATGGCGCGCGTGGTAAGGTCAAACTCACGCGCAAGATCGCTGATGCTGTAAGAAACGGTCACATCGGGCTCACAGAAATGCGCACCGCATGGCGCACGGGGTCTATTCAAAAAGCGCCGGCCTGGCAGGTGGCAGACAGGGCCTGCATCGAGGCGACTGCACGCATCGCGTACCCCCTCTACAATGCAAAATCCAGGTTGACGTTTACGTAAACGTCAATTCACGCCTGAATTATGAATCAAAACAAACCCGCGACGACCGCACCCATGAGCGCCCCTAAAAACGCCCCCATGAATGCACTTGAGCTTGAACTCACCTACCCGATGGGCGACACCCTGCCCGAGCCCGGTGCCACGTTGAATGTCGCCCCCGGCATCAAATGGATCCGCATGTCGCTGCCGTTTGCGCTGAACCACATCAACCTGTGGCTGCTGCGTGATGAGCTGGATGGCCCGAACGGCAAACTGCAGGGCTGGACGGTGGTGGACTGCTGCATTTCACGCGACGAATCCAAAGCGCAGTGGCAGCAGATTTTTGACAATGGGCTTGAAAGCCTTCCAGTGCTGCGCGTCATCTGCACCCACATGCACCCCGACCACATTGGCCTGGCAGAGTGGCTGTGCGAGCGCTGGACCACGCCCACGCACGATTGCCGCATGTGGATCAGTGCCACCGACTATGGCGTGGCGCGCCTGGCCTCGGTCAGCCCCACCGGGTTTGGCGGCGGCGAGTACGCGGCCGCGTTTTATGCATCGCACGGGCTTGTCAACGCTGACTATCTGGAAAAAATCAGGGCGCGCACCAACTACTTCACCAACCTTGTGCCCGCCGTGCCCCGCACCTTCAGGCGCATGATGGACGGCGACGTGATAAGCATCGGCGGCAGACCGTGGGCCTGCATCAGCGGGTACGGGCATGCGCCAGAGCACATCGCGCTGTACTGTGCCGAGATCAAAACCATGATTGGCGGCGACATGATGCTGCCGCGCATCTCCACCAACGTGAGCGTGCATGAGAACGAGCCCGAGGCCAATCCGCTCAGGCAGTTTCTGGACTCAATCGACAAGTTCAAGGCGCTGGATGCTGACACGCTCACATTGCCCGCGCACGGCAAGCCGTTTACAGGCTTGTACACACGCATCCAGCAGCTACACAACCACCACGCCGAGCGCCTGGCCGAGGTAATGCAGGCCTGCAGCGCCAAGCCGTGCAGCGCGGCGGACATCGTGCCCATCATGTTCAAGCGCGAGCTGGATTTGCACCAGATGACCTTTGCCATGGGCGAGGCCGTGGCGCACCTGCACGTGCCGTGGCTTGAAGGCCGGCTGCGGCGCACTTTGGGTGCCGATGGCATTTACCGCTTTGCAGCGGTCAATTCCAGCACGGCACAGACTCGCCTTTAAGCTGCCCACGTAGCAGCGCGTAATCGGGCACCACGCTGCGCACCGCGTCCCAAAAGCGCGGGCTGTGGTCCATCACCCGCAGGTGGCTCAGCTCATGCACCACCACGTAGTCGATCACCGCCTGTTTGAAGTGCACCAGCCGCCAGTTCAGGCGGATCGATCCATCGGCACTGGCGCTGCCCCAGCGTGTGCCGGCGCTGCTGAGCGACAGCTTGCGCCACTGCACACTCAGAGTCGGGGCGAAATGGTCCAGCCGCTCTGTGAAGATGCGCCGGGCCTGGCGCATCAGCCAGGCTTGCACGGCGTCACGAATCTGCTCGGGGGTAGCATGGTGCGGCAGCGCCACGTGCAGGGTGAGGCGCGGCACGCCAGCCAGTGTGAGGTTGGCGGCGTCAGCATAAGTGTTGAGCATGGCACCCGCCACGCCACCTTTCAATTCAGCCCCCACGCCGCCAAACGCATGGCGCGGGTCCAGCACCACGATGACCTGCTCGCCCAAAAACGGAAGGGTGGTGCCATCACGCCACTCAATGCGTGCCGACTCCAGGCGGTCATGGCGCTCGCGCACTTCGCCCAGCTTCTTGACGATCCAGGCGGCCTTTTCCTGCACCGCCTTGTCCACCTCGACCAGCGGCACCCATTTGGGCGCGCTCACCACCAGGCCATCCGGGCCCACACTGAAACCAATGGTGCGGCGATTGCCGCGCTTGAATTCATAGGCCACCGCCGCGTCTTGCAGCCGCGCATCGCGGTTGGCGCGGGGGTGGCGGAAATTGGCCGGCAGCAAGGCCTCGGTCAAAGTCTGGGCGGGCAGCGATTCGGAAATTACTACCAATTCAGTAGCTTGTGATGCATATTGGGCGGGGGCTACAGCCTTATTTTGATCTGATTTTTTGGTTTTTTTGCCTCGTTTGCTCCGCCCAGGCGCTGCCTGCATGACCGGCTTCACAGCAGGTTCGAAATCAAACAGATCGAGTGTGAATTGCAACAGGTTGCGCATGGGAGGCGAGTTTAGCCGCAGGTCAGGCAATCAACGGTAAGCCTCTGGGTCCAGCCGTCGCATTTCGGCTTCAATCCAGTCCTGCACCTCGCGCATCAGCTCATCGGGCTGGCGACCAATGCTGGGGATCGGTTTGCCGATGGACACCTCAATCGTGCCGGGTGTTTTGATCAGCCCCTTGCGCGGCCAGCATTTGGCCGAAGTAACGGCAATCGGCACCACTGGCG
>JAYVNK010000528.1:0-2975 GCA_043758475.1 Comamonadaceae bacterium
CCAGCGCTTCATGGATGAACATAGTGGAGCGGTTCTTCAGGAATCTCAGTGAAGACCGGCTCAGGCGTGGCGTGTTCAAGAGCGGCGTGTTCAAGAGCGGCGATGACCTGGTCGCAGCCATCGAGCTGTTCGTGCGGGCCCACAATGAGGATCCCAAGCCTTTCATCTGGACTGCAAGCGCCAAAGATATTCTGCAAAAAGTGATGCGGGCAAAGGCAAAACTCAAAACAGTTCAAACAGAGTGAGACACTACACTAGCCAGCATGGCCGAAGGGGCCGAGATGGCCAGCAAGGAGCTCTGGCCATGTAACTCAAAACACCATTGGAGACACACCTGTGACCGAACAACACTTCCCCCTGGACACCCGCCTGCCCGCCATGCTGAAGAGCGGCCAGCGCCTGCGTGGCATCTTCAACGGCATCCCGTCACCGGCCATTGTGGAGATGTGCGCCTACGCCGGTTTTGACTTCATGGTGATCGACAACGAGCACGGCAGCGCCAGCATTGAGACCACCGAAAACATGCTGCGCGCCGCCCGCGCCAGCAACCTGCCCACGCTGGTGCGCTGCCTGGAGCACGACATTGCCCGCACGCTGGACATTGGTGCCGGTGGCCTGCAAATCCCCATGGTCAACACGGCGGCGCATGCGGCAGCGCTGGTGCAGCGCGTGAAGTACCCGCTGGCGTCGGGATCCAAAGGTATCAGCGGCCAGCGCGGCAGCGCCTTCTCATCCCGTGCAGCAGGCTACGGCGCTTACGGCGGGGCAGCCCACACCCAGCGCAGCAACGACGGCATTGCGCTGGTGGTGATGATTGAGACGCCCGAAGGCGTGGCCAACGCAGCTTCCATAGCGGCGGTGGACGGCGTCGATGGCGTCTTTATTGGCCCCAACGACCTGGCGCACAGCATGGGCTGCGAGAACCGCTGGAACGAGCCTGCCGTGCAGGCGGCGATTGAGCGCACGCTGAAAGCCGTGGCGGCGGCTGGCAAATGCGCCGGCATTCTGGCCTTGAGCCCCGAGGACGAAGACAAATACGCCGCCTGGGGTGCACGCTACTTTGCCAGCGTCAGCACCGGCATCATCACCCGGGCTTTGAAAGAGGCCGCACAGGGTTCCAGGCATAAAATAGCCTACTAGCCCCCGTACCATATGCATAAGTAGCTATACATTTAGGAATACGGCAGCGGCAGCGCATTCTGGCAGCGGCGTGTATATTGCTGGCCATGTTCAAGATTTCCCAATCTCCTTCCCGGTCACTCGCCACGTCATTCACCACGCTGCTGGCCATCGCAGCCCTGTCGCTGTTGCAGGCCTGCAGCGCCATCAAGCTGGCCTACAACAACGCGCCCGAGTTTGGCTACTGGTGGCTGGACGGCTATGTCGACTTTAACGAGAGCCAGACCCTGAAAGTCCGTGCCGAGCTGGCCCGGCTGCAGCAGTGGCACCGCACTGACGAGCTGCCAAAAATTGCTGACCTGCTTCAAAAAGCGCAGCGTCTGGCCGAGGCTGATCTGGTGCCCGGCCCGGTGTGTGCCCTGTTTGCCGAGACCCGCACCCGCTTTGATGCCGCCACCGTCCAGGCCGAGCCTGCTGCCGTGGCGCTTGCCATCAGCCTCACGCCCGAGCAGATTGCCAACATCGACCGCAAGCTCACCAAGGTGCATGCCGAGTACCGCAACGACTGGTTGAAACTGACCGCTGCCGAGCGCTTTGACAAACGCTTCAAGGCCAACATTGAGCGCAGCGAGCAGTTTTACGGCAAGCTGGAGGAGCGCCAGCGCGCCGTGCTGCGCGCTGGGCTGGAGGCCTCCAGCTTCGACGTACAGGCCAGCTACACCGAACGCCTGCGCAGGCAGCAGGACTTTCTGCGTACCCTGCGCCAAGTGGCTGGCAAGACCAACCAGCCCGAGGTACTGGCCGCCCTGCGCGGCTACATGGACCGGTCCATCAATTCACCCAACCCCGCCTACCGCGCGTACAGCGAGAAACTCACCAACGAGAGCTGCGCCCTGTTCGCGCAAATTCACAACACCACCACGCCCGAGCAGCGCACCCGCGCCGCGCGCCGCCTGGCCGACTATGCACGCGATGCGATGGAGCTGAATGGGCTGCGGTAAGTGCCGCTGGCGCGACGAACGACGGCGTCACAACGAAGCCCGACACAAGAGCGTGTGTTCACTTTCCCAAAAATTGACATCGTATGCATAGCCCGTAATACTATAGTCATACGCATAACCCATCTGAAGACCACAGAATGCAAAGCATCGCCTATCAACGTTTCGCCATTTCCATGCCAGCCGGCATGGCCACTCAGGTGGACGAAGCCTGCCGGGCCGAGGGGCGCAACCGCTCTGAATTTTTCCGCGAAGCTGTGCGGCACTACATGACCGCCAAACTGGCCAACAAAGCACCGCAATTTGTGATTCCAGGCGCGGCGGAAGAACGCCAGGAAGACCCGTTCAGGCTGTTTGCCGAATGGGACTCTGCGGCAGACGCGGTGTATGACGTTTTGCGGTAGGCGCGGGTGGCAGGCTATCGAACCTGGGACATCGTCGTGGTGCCCTTCCCCTTCACAGATTCACCGCAGGCTCAACCCAGCACGGTCCGACCTGCTGTTATCGTTTCAACCGATGTTTTGAGCCGACGCAATGGAAAATACGTGCTCGCCATGGTCACTAGCGCTGGCAACACGGCTCACTTTGGCGACGTTGCCATCAAAGACTTGAATACCGCAGGCTTGCCAGCGGCGTCGGTCGTGCGCCCCAGCAAGCTGGCAGTTGTTGAACCGGGTGATCTTCACAAGCGGGTTGGCACATTGGCACATGCGGATCGCGTTCGTGTTTCCAAACAGCTACGCGAGTATTTGGCGGTTGAATCGAGTAGGGTGAGGGGTTGCCCCCTCAGCCCTCTCACACCACCGTACGTGCGGTTCCGCATACGGCGGTTCAAACAGAACGCTGGAGATGCTGGTG
>JAYVNK010000529.1:0-2972 GCA_043758475.1 Comamonadaceae bacterium
GGCAATATCACCAGGCCAGGCAAGCCAGCCACCGGCACTGCTGCTGACAGGTCGGCGCGGCCTGCCAGAATATCTGACAAGCCTGCACATTTGCCCAATTGAAAAAGAACCTGCTGCCGTGCGGCGCGCAGGTTGCCATCAATGAGCAGGGTACGCTGGCCCTGCTGTGCAAACGCGATGGCGAGGTTGGCGGCGATGAAGCTGCGGCCCTCGCGTTTGCCTGGGCTCACGATGGCCAGCACCCTGCGGGACGAATCCGCATTGAACCAGCGGAGCATCAGTTGGCTGCGCAGGGCCCGCAGGTTTTCTCCAACCCGGCTGAAGGGTTGGTAGGCTGCCACCAGTTCGGGACTGAGGCTGGTGTCCTGGAGTGAAAGATAGGCGTAATCAAACTGTTGCGCCAGCGCAAAATCGATGTCTTCCCTGGTGAGCAGCTTCATGGCGATGGCAGCAGTGCCGAACTGCTGCCGGTTCTGCTGCTGACGCACCACAATGCGGGTCGCATCCTCACTTTTGAGGCGACCGTTAGCGACCAGAATGGCACCGATGGATCGGGAGCCCCTGCGGGAACCGGCGTTCATGCAAGTGCCCCCGTGGTTTTGTGTTTGAGCATACCGGTGGCGCAGCCAATGGTGCCCAGTACGGGAAGGCGCAGCGCTTCAGCCAGGTCCTGCGACGAGCGCACGCGGCGGTTCAGCATCTCAAATAACAGTGCCGCACCCATGCCAAGCTGAAGTCCTAAAAAGACGGATATCAACGTATTGAACAGCACCCGTGGCCGGGATGGGTCTGTCGGTGCTGAGGCGGGGTTGAGCAGCGCAATATTGGTCTGGTTGGTCTGGCTCTCGATGTTGGACTGTGATGCTTTTTGGCTCACGAGCTCAAAAGCACGCTGCGCTGACTCCAGGTCGCGGCGCAAAACATTGAGCTCGTCGCGCTGCCTGTTAAGCACCAAAACTCGGGCCTTCTGGGAGGCCAGCGCGCTTTGGAGCTGCTGCTCGCGCAGCTTGCTGACCTGGTAAGTGGTCTCTATGGAAGATGTGATTTTTTGTGTTTCTGCTTCCAGCTGTGCCTTCAGGGTGGACAGCTCGGCTTCGCTGCGCAGCGTTTGGGGGTGATTTTTGCCCAGGTTGACGTTGCTTTCGGTCAGCTTGGACTCAAGGCGGCTGATGTCCGTCTTGAGTCCGTTGATCAGGGAGCTCTGCATGACCTCAGCCACCGTATCTGCCTTGGCGTTTTGGCGCTTGCTCTGGCTGTCAGTCGTCTGGCCCTGGACGCCAGTCAGCAGGCTGGAAGTCTCGTTGAGTTTGGCAGTCTCATAGTCGAGCCCTTCGTCGGTGGAAATGATGCCATTCTTCTGCTGGTACTTTGTCAGCGCCAATTGGGTTTTTTCCAGCCGGGCGCGCGCAGACCGAACCTGTTCGTCGAAAAAGGTGGCGTATTGGCGAGCCGGGGCCACACGCAGGTCGAGGTTGACATTGATGTAGGCCTGCGCGAACGCATTGGCCGCTGCGCCAGCGAAGTCGGGGTCCGTGCCCGTGTAGTTGATGTTGATCAAGTTGCTCTCGCGTGATGGCTTGGCGTCCAGTCCTTTTTGCAGGCGACGCGTCAACAAATCAGCCTGGCCGTCCTTCCCAGGATTGCTTTCCAACGCTGTCAGGTTGACACCCGCGCTTTCCTGCATCCGCAGCAGCGTGGCTGCCACTTTGGCAACGCGGTCGCTGTTGATGATGTCCACCTGGGTGGTGAGGTAGGCGGGCGCCAGCATGCCCTGCAAAATCAGCCCGCTCACCATATCGGGGGATTTGAGGTCAATCACGACGGCGGCCGTTGCGGTGTACTGTTTCGGCAGCCAGACACTGATGGCCACCGTTGTGGTGACTGTTGCAAGCAGTGCGAACAGCAGTACTTTGTACCGGGCGCGCAGGATGAGCAGGAGTTGTTGGATTGTCATGGGTGCGCCGCCGGGTTTAAAAAATGCTTTCCTTGACGTAGATCACGTCATTGGGCAGCACCCGGTCAGTGAGCTGGGGCTCGATCTGCTGAATGCTGCCGTTGGCCGCCTTGCGGTGCAATCGCAGGCGCTTTTCGCTGCCGCGTGCCGTTGGGCCACCACCCTGCGCCAGGGCTTGCATGATGGTCATGTCGCGTTCGACGCGGAAAGAGCCGGGTTTTTGCGCTTCGCCGTAGATGTAAAAAACCGGCGCGCGGTGCACGTAGATGCTGTCGCCGCCCTGCAGCACGATGTCGTCCTGCGGGTTGTCAGTCATGAAGATGGAGGGAATGTCGATCTGCTTGCGAAATGGCTGGCCGTTTCGCACGCCTGTGACGATGGCGATGTCGTCTCCGCCCGGGGTCGTGCCGCCGGATATCGCACCGCCTGCCGTGGCCAGCATGTCGCTGAGCCGGGTATTCGTGGTTTCCAGGGGAAAGCGCCCCGGCCGGTTGACCTGGCCAAGCACCGCAACCTGGTTGCCAAGAATCTTCAACAACACAATGTTGACCTGCGGCTTTTGCAGGAAGCCGCCTTTTTGCAATGCATCGGCAATTTTCTTTTCGGCAGCGGCAATTGACAGGCCACCCAGCGCCACCGCGCCAATCAGCGGGTAGGTGATGGAGCCGCTTTCCGAAACACGGGTTTCGATGGTCAGCTCGGGGTTTTGGAACACAAGAATCTGAATGGCATCGCCTGCGCCTAGCGGGTATTCTGATTTGATTTGATTTGGGACTGGGACTGGGACTGGGACTGAGCCTGAGCAGTTGCCTGGGTGCTAAGCCAGAAACAGGCCATCAATGTGACCAGCAACAGAATCCACGGAGGGGAATAGCGTCGCGTGCGCTGGTGGATGCCGGTCGTCATGTTTGTCATCGATCAGTAGTTGTATTGGGCAAAGAAAGTCGCCAGGTTGCTGTTGAAATCAAGCCCCGCGAAATTGGATGTGCGCTTGGCGTTTTGAAGTGAGGCCCCCAGG
>JAYVNK010000530.1:0-2971 GCA_043758475.1 Comamonadaceae bacterium
CCGCCCTGCTTGCCGGTCCCCGCACCGAAGCCAGTACTTGCGCCGCCGAAGCTGCCTTGCCGGCCTGGCGTGCGGCGCGATGGGCATCATCGGCAGCGCTCGCGGCATCGGCGCTTTCGTTTGCTGCCGTCCTGTTCGGTCTGCGCGGCAGCGGCTTCGGACTGCGCGCCGACGTTGTGGGCGCCCTGATGCTGCTGCTGGTGGCTTTTGTGGGCTGGGTCATCGTGCGTTACTCGCAGCCCTACCTGAATGGCGAGCGCGCCGAGCGCCATTACGTGCGCTGGTTGATGGCCACGCTGGCGGCAGTGGGCGTGGTGGTGACCACCAACCACATGCTGGTGCTGGCGCTGGCCTGGATGGCCACCAGCATGGCGTTGCACCGCTTGCTCACTTTTTTCAGCGACCGGCCCGCCGCTGTGGTGGCAGCGCATAAAAAATTCATCGTCGGGCGTGCGGCCGACCTGTGCATGCTGGGGGCCGCCGGGCTGTTTGCAGCGGCGTTTCAGACGCTGCACATTGACCAGATCATGGCCCAGGCCGCAACTGGCGCACCCTTGCCGCAAAGCGCCCAGGCTGGCGTGCTGCTGGTGGTCATGGCGGCACTGCTCAAGTGTGCTCAGTTGCCTTTTCACGGCTGGCTGATCCAGGTCATGGAAGCCCCCACGCCGGTGTCTGCGCTGCTGCATGCCGGCATTGTCAACCTGGGTGGTTTTGTGCTGATCCGGTTTGCGCCGCTGGTATCCGAGCTGCCGGCGGCGCAGGCGCTGCTCGTGGCGGCGGGTACGGCAACCGCTGTGCTGGCAGCTTTGGTGATGACCACCCGAATCAGCGTCAAGGTGATGCTGGCCTGGTCTACCTGTGCGCAGATGGGCTTCATGCTGATGCAGTGCGGCCTGGGCGCGTGGGACATGGCGTTGCTGCACTTGCTGGCGCATTCCCTGTACAAGGCGCATGCTTTTTTGAGCGCAGGCGGTACCGTGCGCCGTGCCTCGCTGGCGCAGATGATGGCGCGCATCCGTCCGCCTGGCGCATTGGCGCTGGCTATGGGCGCGCTGGTGGGCTTGGGCATGACTCTGGCGGCGGTGGCAGCCTGGGGCATGCTGGTGCCCAGCCTCACGATGTCACCCACCTTGTGGGTGTTGACCGGCATCGTGGCGCTGGCACTGGTGCCGCTGGTGCACGCGCAATCACGTCGCCTGGACGGGTGGTGGTTGGCGCTGCTTATGTCGGGAGCTTTTGGCGTGGCCTTTTCCTATGTCGGCCTGCATCTGCTGTTCTCCACCTGGGTGCTGTCCAGCACAAACCAGCATGCTTCAACGCTCTGGGTTGTGGTGGCGCTGGCGTTCGCTTTGCTGTTTGTCATTCAGTCGCTGATCAGCCTGGCCCCGCAAGGTGTGCTGGCCCGCCGCCTTTACCCCTGGTTTTATGGCGGGCTATTTCTGGATGAGAAATTTAACGCAGTCGCATTCAGCCTCTGGCCCCCGCCGCTGCCCGTGCCCAGCGCCGCCACTCCCTTGCAAAACACCCCTGACGGAAAACGCGCATGAACACACTCGTCGAAGCCCCCGTGCAGCAGGCACAGCGCCTCGCCAGCGACATTGCCATCGCCACCGCGCGCATTGCACCCACGTGGCCGCTGGACCGGTTCATCGCCGTCAACCCTTACTGGGGCTGGGTCAATCGCCCCATCGCCGAGGCCAGCGCTGCCCTGGGCACACTGGGAGCCACCCGGTTGACCATGCCGCGCGAGTGGTTCCGCGCGCAATGGGCGGCGGGCGAACTCAGGCGCGGGCATCTGCTGGCCGCCGCACAGCAACACGTTGCGGGCGAGGGCGCAGACAAAACTGCGGACGCACTGGTGGACGATCTGGTGAAAGATCTGGTGAAAGATCTGGTGAAAGATTTGGTGAAAGATTTGGCGCAAGATTTGCAAATGGGGCTGGACCGCCAAACGCCTGATTTAGCGCGTATTCCATTGGTCACGGACATGCGCGATGGCACTGCGCCGCCGCGCCTGGGCCTGAGCTGGACGGCGCTGGTCACGCATCAGATAAGCCAGCACTGCGCGGCTTTTTTTGACCGGCACCAGGCCACTTGGGCGATGGACACAGCGCTGGGGCTGTACGGCAGCTGGCGCCAGCAGCTCGATGCAGATCACGGGCTGCCCTGGCGCGGCGGCCGGGCTGGCTTGAAGGCGAAGCTGGCCAGGCTGCCGCGAGAACCTGATGCACTGATTGCCGCCGCCCTGGATGCGCTGGCCATCCCGCAACAAGGTCGTGCAGCGTATCTCAGTGCCGTGTTGATGGGCATTGGTGGCTGGGCCGCGTGGTGTGCTTATTTGCGCTGGCAGGCGCGTTTGTCGGGCGCGGATGACTCGCACATCGAGGATCTTCTGGCCATACGCATCGCCTGGGAATGGCTGCTGCATGAAGACGCAGTACCCCAGGCCCTGTCGCCGCGCTGGGACTTGCGCTGGGGTGCCGCTGACCAGGCATGCGCTGACCTGCAATCAGCCCAGCGCGACGACTGGCTGCTGCAAAGCGCCATGGAAATTGCCTACCAGCAGGAACTGATTGGCAAGCTGTGTGCTGGCTCACCGCCTGCGGCTGCCGTACAAACCGCCGTTGCACCGGCCGTGCAGGCCGTGTTTTGCATCGATGTCCGCTCTGAGGTGTTCCGCCGCGCCCTGGAATCGGTTGACCCTGCGCTACATACGCGCGGGTTTGCCGGCTTTTTTGGCTTGCCAATTGCGTACTCCCCGTTGGGCAGTGCGTTGACCCGGCCTCAACTGCCCGGGCTGCTGGCCCCAAACCAGACGGTGACTGAGATGGTGAGTGAGAGCTTCACTACAGACTCAAATCAACAGCCGCCAGCAAGCGACGGCAGCACGGCGCTGGGCCAGGTCGTCGCCCGGCAGAGGCGCAACGCCCTGCGATGGCACCAGCGTTGGGCCGCGTTCCGCGCAAGCTCG
>JAYVNK010000531.1:0-2971 GCA_043758475.1 Comamonadaceae bacterium
TCGACGCTGTGGGTGCGTCGCACCCGCCTTGCTACATTGGCTTTCTTCTTCAACTTCATAACGGAAACTCCTATTTGTCGGGCTTGCGCCCTGTCGGTCAATATAGGCTGAGTTTCCACTTATCTCGCTGTTCAGATTTGTCAGACCACTTCTGGCCTTCCACATAGCCGCGCTCGCCCATGCCTTGGCGAAACCCGCCGTAGTAGTTGGAAGACTCGACGTAGTCGATGTGGCCGAGTGCCAGAAATCCAATGCGCCAGATTTTGGGCGGGGATTCAGCGGCGAAGGTGGGCGGTGCAGGCAGCGCAGCGGTGCTGAGCCACAAGTAAAAGTTACGGCGTGTAGTCATATGCATTCATCGTTTTACCGACGCCCTCCTAAGTGCTAACGTAGGCATTTCACTATACGCACTATGGCAGAGGCGGTCAAACAAATTACCGATTGGCAAGTTGAACTGTACCGCTAAAGCGCTGGCCACCTTTGCAGACCAGCCGCCGCAGAAGTGGCCCGTTAGTTAGAACAACGTGGCGCTGCACGTATCACCGCCGTGCCCAGAAAGGTCGGGCCGGACTCGAACGCGTCGCACACCCCCTCCCCCTGACTTTGCATCGCTTCGTGGACTTGCTCCTCACGGCCCGCGCGTCCATAACCCGGTTGCGGGGCTGAACTGGCTCCAGGCAAACCAGAAGGCTTCGTGGCTGACAAGCTCCGTGTTTCCAGCAAATGCACGCAATCCGCCTGCGGCGCGTCGCACTTCCACGCCACCCAGGCGCACCGGTTCTCCAGCACTCAGCGATATCTGGGCAGCGGCTCTTGGAAAGGCGAGTGCCTTGCCGTCGGGTGCTGTCACTCCCAACACCACCTCATGCACCGGCAAGCGCGGATCGACATCACCGACGGGGAAAATCGGACCGTTATCGTCGCGCCCACGCAGCGGGTTCAGCGGGTAGGTGCGGCCCACACCGCCGTCTCTGGCAATGATCGTCGTCAGGGGGTAGGCTTTGCGCCACGCACCCCACGCAGACGTGACCACCGAGGCCTGCGGCAACACCACCCCGGCTTTGTGCAGCGGCCCGGAAATAGCCCGGCCGGTGAACGTGTCCACTGCGGACAGAGTGGAGATGTCGTACATGAACTTGTTGGAGCGGGACAGCAACCCCGAGGTTCGCAGCAGCGGCTTGAAGCCCGACACCCGGTCCGTGAAATAGGCTTGCGCCGACAGACACAAGGTGCAGTAGGGAATGCCGATCTGGCGGCCACCCAGCGTGTCGTTGACCATTTCGTGCACTTCCATGATGTTCTTGGGATAAGCGCGGGCCTGGCCGTTGATGACAATGCCAAACACGATGGCGTTGTCGGGGTACCAGCGGCCGTTGACAGCCGAAGTCACTTTAGGCTGGTCCAGCGCAGGAATGCAGCCGCGCGGGCACACCTGGCCTCGCGTGGCATCAAGGCGGTCGTCGATGAACACGCCGCCCCAGCCGACTTGGCGCCAGTCAATTGCGGAGGCCGCGTCAGCGAAAAACGGCTCCCATTTGGGCTCGATCATCATGAACAGGTCGCGCTTGAGTTCGCGGTAGCCTGGCGGGGCTGGCAGGTCCCATGCCAGCAAGCGGTCCCCCATGGCGGTGTAGGCGTCTGATGGCAACGGCGATCCCGTCAGTTTTTCAAACTCGTTGGCTAACTCGATGGTCGAATCGCGCCCGGCAAAGCGCGCCAAGTCGTACAGGTACCAGGCCAGCCGCGCGTCGCCAGATGCACCGATGCGATTGACGGCCGCCAGTGGAAACTGGCGCGCGCGCAGGGCGGGGCCGAGTTCGGACAGCGCCTGCTGCATTTCAGGCGACAGGGAATCAGAGCGGGTCGGCGGTGCCGGCGGTATGGCCCGTCTGTCTTTGTCCAGGCGCGTGACGGATCTCACGGGCTCACCCACTGTTTCGGCGGCTTTGTCGGCGGCTGTTGCCTGGGTCGCCGCGCTGGCCGACAAGATCGCCAAAACCGCCAGCAAGCACAGGATTAACACAGTCCCAGCCGACCCGCGCGTTGTGTCGTCATCTGCTATATGTTTCATCTGAGGGTCCCAGGTAGGGTCAGCGGTCGCGGTTACCTCGGTTCGTCGATCCGGGGGCCGGGTTCTTACTGGTGGCACAGGTTGGGGGAGCCGGCGCCACTCTGGCGTCGTTGGCGAACGCGCCGGACGTCCGTGGCTGCTCTGCGCTGCGAGCTCGCGCCAATGTGTTTGTGGCGTGCAATGTTGGTGACGCCAATGGGGTGGCTGGCGCACCCTGCGTTGTGGCATGCGCGAATCCTCCGCTACGATCTTCCACAGCCGCCCGGCTCGCCGGCACAGGTGGTGGGGCGCCTCGCGCGGGCTCCGAGGCATTGCAACACCCCCAACGCACTTTCAATCCTGTGCTGCTTTGCTGGTCAGCACATTCGGCTTCGCGATGAAGCCGATAAGATCGACGAACTATTTGCTATTTTATTAGCAGCTACTTATGCATACTACACGGGGGCTATAGGCCAATTTGATCACCTAAATCGATGAACAAGGTCAAAATTGGCGCAGAATGGAGCCACAAGCGGCCCGCAACGTCGACCAGTCCTTGACAACAGCTTGAACGTTGTATTGAACGCCGGGCGCAGCGAGCCAGACTGCGAGTTCCGAGCGCCGAGACTTACCTTGATGGTCACGCCAAGCAGCAAACAGCGGCGTGAATTCGCCAGCCAGCTTGATGACCGCCATGCCACGCCTGGCCAGCCAGGTTTGCCCGTTGCTATTGGGTATTCGCCGCCCGCGCTACACTGGCCTTGGCGAACAAACAGACCACTTCAAAGGAGAAATCGATGACGACTTTTCAAAGCCATATGAGAAATCTGGCAAGGCACCTTGCAGCCACTGCCGCGCTGGCCCTGCCCCTGTTTGCAGCAGCCGAGCTGCCCCGCGCCACGCCGGAGCAGGTGGACTTGT
>JAYVNK010000532.1:0-9240 GCA_043758475.1 Comamonadaceae bacterium
TCATTGGTGCGCTCCGGCCGGCCCGCGCTGCGACGGGCCGCGTGCTCGCGGATCTGGCGGTGCAGCACGCGCAGGGAATCGAACACGCTGTAGTCCAGATAGCGGCGAAAAACAAACGGCAGCACAGCGCTGCGAAGCCCCTGCGCCGTGCCATCGCTGACGCAGGCCAGCGGCGCAATCACGCGGCTTTTGAGCCAGGCAAAACGCTCCCATTCACGGCCCTGGACATGAAAGTATTCTTCCAGCGCACTGAACGCAGCGGCCGGCGGCCCGGAGTTGCCGTTGGGGCGCAGCGCCAGGTCGATGCGGAACACAAAGCCGTGCTCGGTGGTATCCCCAACCAGGCTGTAAATCGTGCGCACGCACTTGGCAAAATATTCCTGGTTTGAGCACCGGCTGCGGCCCTCTGTGTTGCCCGCGGTCTCGCCGTCATGGTCGTAGACGTAGATCAGGTCGATGTCGCTTGAGACGTTGAGTTCGCGCGCGCCCAGTTTTCCCATGCCTACCACCCACAGGCGCGCGCGCTGGCCCTGGGGCCCGAGCGGCGCACCGTGGCTGGCGTCAAGCGTTTTCTGCGCCTCGGTGCAGGCGACGTCAAGTGCAAACTCAGCCAGCCATGTCATGCTGGCAGTCACTGCCTCAAGCGGCACCTGCGCAGTACAGTCCAGGCACAGCAGCCGCTCCAGCACCAGCTGGCGCGTGATGCGCAGGGCCGCTGCGGTGTCTTCACCTGCATCCAGCAGCGCGTCAAACAGGAGCCCGATGGCTGCCTGATCCGGCACGCCGGGGCGCAGCAGCGGCAATTGCGCTGCATAGCGGCGCCTGATGCGCTGCGCGAAACGGGAATAGCCGGAGGGGTCGGCAAACCTGCCCGGCAAGGGCCTGCCGTTTTTGAAGTCACCTGCACCCAGCCGTGGGGGCTTGTCGATTTGCATCAAATCCACAGGACCGTTGCGGGTCATAATTCTTGCCACATTCCCAACTTCATAATGAATGACCTGACGCCAGTCCCATCGCCGCTGCTGAAGGCCACAGGAGCCATCGCCCGCTGGTTATTGTGGCTGACGCTGTCAGCGTGGTTTGTGTTCGCCGTTATCTGGGGCGCAATCCAGTTGCTGATTGTGCCGCGAATTGGCGATCTGCGCCCGCAGCTGGAAGCCGTCGCTTCGCGGGTGCTGGGCGTACCGGTCACCATCGGCACCATCACCGCGCAGTCCAGCGGCCTGATTCCCTCGTTTGAACTGACCGACGTGAAGCTGTTTGACGCCACGGGGCGCGAGGCTTTGCGCCTGCCGCGTGTGCTGGCAGCGCTGTCGCCGCAATCAGCACTGGGCTTGAAGTTTGAGCAACTCTACGTTGATCAGCCCGAGCTGGACATCCGGCGCGCGCCCAGCGGGAAAATCACGGTGGCCGGGCTGGACTTTTCAAGCAGCGGCAGCAGCGATGGCAGGGCGGCAGACTGGCTGTTCTCGCAGCCTGAGTTTGTCATCCGCGGTGGCCGCGTGCAATGGACGGACGAGATGCGCGGCGTGCCCAAGCTTTCCCTCCTGCAGGTAGACCTGGTCATGCGCAACAGCTTTCACAACCACGCGTTGCGGCTGGATGCCACGCCCCCGCCCGCGCTGGGCGACCGCTTCACGGCCATGGGCGTATTCAAGCAGCCGTTGCTGTCCCTGCGCAACGGCCGCTGGCGTGACTGGACGGGCCAGCTGTACGGCGCGTTTGAGCGGGTCGATGTGGCCCGCCTGCGAAGCTATGCCGACCTGGGTTTTGAGGTGGCACAGGGACGGGGTGCGCTCAGGGCCTGGGTTGATGTCGGCCGGGGTGAGGTGACCGGGGCTACCGCCGACCTGGCGCTGGCGGATGTCAACACAACGCTGGGCGCTCGCCTGGCACCGCTGGAGCTGCAATCAGTGGCCGGGCGCCTTGAGGGCCGCATTCTGCCCGGTGGTTTTGAGTTTCTTTCCAAAGGGCTGCAATTCCAGACACGCGATGGCCCGCGTTGGCCTGGCGGCAATTTCCGCTTGATGCAGGTGGGCGGTGCAGTGGCCGGGCCAGACGGTGCGCCCGCTGGCGTGCAGGCGGGCACTCAGGCACAGATGCCGGCCCACGGCGAATTGGTGGCCGACAGGCTTGATCTGGCAGCCCTGGCGCAAATTGCCGACCGGCTGCCGCTGGACCCGCAGGCGCATGCAGCCTTGGCAGGCTGGGCGCCCAAAGGCCTGGTTGAAAACATCAAGGCAAGCTGGCAAGGCCCGCTGGGTGCGGCGCAGAAATACGAAGCGCGCGGGCGGGTGGTGCAATTGGCGCTTGCGTCCAAAGGTGCTGCCGGGCCCGGAATCAGCGGCGCTGCGGTGGACTTTGAGTTGACCCAAGCAGGCGGGCGGGCAAAGCTGGCGCTGGACAATGGCGCATTGGAGCTGCCGGATTTTTTTGACGACCCGCGGATACCACTCTCACAGCTCTCCGCCGATGCGCAGTGGCAAATTGAAGGCGACAGGATATCGCTGCAAAGCACCAACCTCAAGTTCAGCAACGCCGACGCTCAGGGCGAAGCCCAGATCAAGTGGCACAGCGCAGCGGCCGACCCGGCCAGGGGCCGCAGCCGCTTTCCTGGGGTGCTTGACCTGCAGGGCAGCATGAGCCGTTTTCAAGGCGCGCGCGTGTACCGTTACCTGCCCAAAGTCATGCTGCCAAAGGTGCGCGACTACGTGCGCGATGCGCTGGTGAAGGGCACTGCCACGGGCGTCAAATTCAAGGTCAAGGGAGATTTGCATGACCTGCCTTTTGCCGACGCAAAACAGGGGGAATTCCGCATATCGGCCAACATGGCTGATGTCACTCTGGCCTACGTGCCGCGCAGCGTTGAGACCCCTGACACCTTGCCCTGGCCCGAGCTGACCCAGGTGTCGGGCGAGTTTTTGATTGACCGCCTTATGCTCCAGGTCAAAGGCGTCAAGGGCCGCATGGCCGGCCTGCAAATCAACACCGCAGAGGGGCAGATACCCGATTTGCTGCTCGGCACCACTGTGATGGTCAACGCCGAGGCACGCGGCACCCTGGCCGCGATGCTGGATGTGGTGAATGGCACCCCTGTCAGCCAGATGACGGGCCAGGCCCTGGCGGGTGCCCGCGCCACTGGCGAAGCCGACCTGCGGTTGAAGCTGAACATTCCGCTGGGGGCACTGGACAAAACCAGCGTGCAGGGAAGAGTGACGCTGGCGGGCAACGATTTTCAGATTTCACCGGCGACGCCGCGGCTGGAGCGGGGGCGCGGCGTGGTGAGTTTCTCAGAGAACGGTTTTGCCGTTGCCAATGTGCAGGCCCGGCTGTTCGGCGGCGACATGACGCTGGCGGGCGGCACAGTGGTGCCCGCAGTTGTCGGCACCCCAGGCATTGTTTTGCGTGCGCAGGGCAGTTTGAGCGCTGAGGCGATGCGCCAGGCCAAAGAGCTTGGCTTTGTCTCGGGCATGGCGCAGCACGCCACCGGCAGCGCGGGCTACTCAGCCGTCTTGGGCTTCAGGCAGGGCACCGCCGAGCTTTTGGTCAGCAGCAATCTGGTGGGCCTGGCGTTGAACCTGCCCGCACCGCTTGGCAAGGCAGCCGAAGTGGCGCTGCCATTCCGGCTGGAAACGTCGGTGCCCCGCGAGCCTTCAGCAAGCGCCTCAAACCCGTCGCCACGTCAACAGGACCAAGTCCAGCTGGATATTGGGCGTATTGCCTCACTCGCCTATGTGCGCGATGTGTCTGGACCCGAAGCACGGGTGCTGCGCGGTCGCATCGCAGTAGGTTTGTCCGGTGATGAGTCCGCGCCCATGCCCAATGAAGGTGTGGTGGCCAACATCAACCTGGCCAGCCTGGACCTGGATGCCTGGAGCACTGTGCTGACCCAGGCCGCAGGCACGCCGCTGACTGGTGAATCGCCGCCTGTGCGCGCGCCAGCTGCGGGCGCGGGTGGTGATGTAAGTGCCAGTGGGAGCGCAGCGCTGACCTATCTGCCAACCAGCCTGGCGGTGCGCTCGCGCGAATTGACATTTGGCGGCAGAAAACTTGCCAATGTGGTGGTGGGCGGCTCGCGCGAGGGGTTGACATGGCGCGCCAACCTGGATGCCCAGGAGCTCAACGGCTATGTCGAGTACCGCCAGCAATCGGGGGCCGGGGCCGGACGGGTCTATGCCCGATTGGCCCGGTTGACGCTGGCCCAGGCTTCTGCAAAGGATGTGGAGACGCTGCTGGACGAACAGCCTGTCGCCATCCCTGCCCTGGACATTGTGGTGGATGACCTTGAACTGCGCGGCAAGCACCTGGGGCGGGTGGAGATTGAGGCTGTCAACCGCGGCGCAGGTGCTGTGGCGCGCGAGGGCGGCGTGCGCGAATGGCGGTTGAACAAGCTCAACGTGATCGCGCCCGAGGCGGTTTTTACCGCGACCGGCAACTGGGCCAGCGTCAACGCCCAAAGCCTGCCCACGGCAGGTGCGTCCGCGAGTCCAGGCAGCCTTGCATCAAGGGCTGCGCTCGAGCGCCGCCGAACTATGATGAATTTCAAGCTGGACATCAATGACGCGGGCGAGTTGCTGGCGCGCTACGGCATGAAAGACGTGGTCCGTCGGGGCAAAGGCAAGCTGGAAGGCCAGGTGGCTTGGGTTGGCTCTCCGTTGAGCGTGGACTACCCCACGATGGGGGGAGCGTTCATCGTGAATGTGGACTCAGGCCAGTTTTTGAAGGCTGACCCCGGCATTGCCAAGCTGCTGGGCGTGCTGAGCCTGCAGTCGCTGCCGCGCCGTCTGGCGCTTGATTTCCGCGATGTGTTCACTGATGGGTTTTCATTTGATTTTGTGCGCGGCGACGTGCGCATTGAGCAAGGCATTGCCAGCACCAACAATCTGCAGATGAAAGGCGTCAATGCCGCCGTGCTGATGGATGGCCGAGCCAACATTGCCAAAGAGACGCAAGACCTGCGCGTCATCGTGGTGCCCGAAATCAACGCCGGCACGGCATCGCTGATCGCCACCGTCATCAACCCGGCCGTCGGGCTGGGCACATTCCTGGCGCAACTCCTGCTGCGCCGCCCGCTGATTGAAGCGTCAACCCAGGAGTTCCACATTGACGGCAGCTGGGTCGATCCCCAAATCACCAAAGTGGCGCGCAAATTTGGCGTTCCCACCGGTTCTGAGACAAGGCTTGACAATCAACCAGGCACCAAGCCGGACGCGGGACGAGATAATAAAAGCGACAACAAACCGGAGTCAGTGCAATGAAAGCAGCCGCCATCCAGATGGTCTCAGGCCCGACGCTTAGCGCCAACCTTGACAGCGCCCTGGCCCTGTTGAAGCAGGCCGCACAAGAGGGTGCTGAACTGGCCGTGCTGCCCGAATACTTTTGCCTGCTTGGCAACCGCGACACCGACAAGCTCGGTATTCAGGAAGCTTACGGCCACGGCCCCATCCAGCAGTTTCTGTCTGACACGGCGTGCGCGCTGGGCGTGTGGATTGTGGGTGGCACGCTGCCGCTGTCCATCAACCAGGCCGAGGCTGAAAGCGCGGGACCGGCAGCGGCGCCCACCCCGCAGGTCCACAACAGCACATTGGTTTTCTCGCCCGCAGGCCAGTGCGTGGCGCGCTACGACAAGATTCACCTGTTCAGGTTTGACAACGGGCAGGAGCGCTACGATGAGTCACGCGTTTTGCAGGCGGGCCACCAGCCGGTGACGTTTGAGCTGGCTTCGCGCGACGGGCACGTCTGGCGCATCGGCTTGAGCATTTGCTACGATCTGCGGTTTCCCGAGTTGTACCGTGGCTATGCCCAATCAGGCGTTGACATGATGCTGGTTCCCAGCGCTTTCACCCACACCACGGGCCAGGCCCACTGGGAGGTGCTGCTGCGCGCCCGGGCCATCGAGAACCAGGCCTTTGTGGTGGCTGCTGCCCAAGGCGGCTTGCATGAGAACGGCAGGCGCACCTGGGGGCATTCGATGTTGGTGGACCCGTGGGGCACGGTGGTTGCGCAAATGCCGGAAGGTGCAGCTGTTGTTTGCCAGGACTTGCAGCCTGCCATGCTGGCGGAAAGCCGCAACAAACTGCCGGCGCTCGCGCACCGCGTGCTGTGAGGCGGCCCGGATTCAAACGCTGTGGGCGACTGGGTATGGGTCGTTTGACGTGGGCTGCTTGAAGTGGGCAGTCTGGCGAGGTTGACCCAGGAGAGCGCGCCGTTTGCGCCACGCAGGCGCTGGCTCTGGCTGATGCTGGTGAGCCTGGTGGCGGTGCTGCTGGCCATGCTGGTGTGGCTGGCCGGGCGCTACGAGGCCAGCCAGGTGCAGGACCGGCTTGAGCGCGACACCAATGACGCCGTGGGCGACGTGCGGTCCGCACTCACCCGCAATGTGCAAAGCCTGCAAGCCCTGCAGTTCAACCAGCCCACGCCTGATTCATGGGCCATTGACGCAGCAGGTGTGCTGCGCGAGCACCGTGAACTGGTGCGCATCGAGTGGCGCGACGCCGCGCTTGGCCTGCTCTCGCACGTGGACACGCCCTTTCGCGCCCCGGTTTTTGCCAAGCTGGGGCGTGACAACGCGCAGGCGGACATCGCCCAGGCCTGCAGTACGGCCCGCCGTTTCAGCGGGCCGACCTATTCCACCAGCTACTTTGTTTCGCTGAGTGACGGGCTGGGTACGGAGGTGATGGACCTGTGCATGCCCCTGGTGGTGGCGGGCAGGCTGACCGGCCATTTGCTCGCCACCTACTCGCTGCAGGACATTCTGGACGATGTGCTGGGGCCCGCACTGACTCGCAGCCAGGAAGTCTCTTTCACCGAGGCCGACGGAACACGGCTCGCCGTGCGTGGCGCAGCATCGCGCGGCAACCGGGTGTTTACAGCGCAACAGCTGCTGGACCTGCCGGGCACCACCCTGGTGCTTAGGATCAGCAGCTGGCGCGGCGCGCCCGACATATTTCCCAACGTCCTCACTGCGCTTGTCACAGCCATGTCGATTGCCCTGATTGCCGTGCTGGCCCTGCTCGGCAAAGACATCCGCCGACGCCTGAAGGCCGAGCGTGACCTGGCTGATGCGCTGGCGTTCAGGAAAGCCATGGAAGACTCATTGGTCACCGGCTTGCGCGCGCGCGACCTTGAGGGCCAAACCACTTACGTCAACCCGGCGTTTTGCCACATGGTGGGCTTCAGCGCTGAAGAGCTCACTCGCCCTAACCAGCCTGCACCCTACTGGCCACCTGCCCTGGTTGACGAGTATCAGCAGCGCCAGGCGATCCGGCTGGCGGGCAATGTCCCGCCACGTGAGGGTTTTGAGTCGGTCTTCATGCGCAAGGACAGCTCGCAGTTTCCCGTGCTCATCATCGAGGCCCCGCTGATCAACGCCCAGGGCGTGCAAACCGGCTGGATGAGCGCGTTTCTCGACATCAGCGAGCAGCGCCGGGTGCTGGAGCTGTCGCGCGCCAGCCAGGAGCGGCTGCAGGCCACCGCCCGGCTGGCCACCGTGGGCGAGATGGCGTCCCTGCTCAGCCATGAGCTGAACCAGCCACTGGCAGCCATCTCAAGCTACGCCACGGGTTCGGTCAATCTGCTGGCAGAACGGCATGCCACTGCCACCCCGCTCAGCCCGCTGGAGGCCGATCTGGCGCTGGCCATGGGCCGCATTGGCGAGCAGGCAGAGCGCGCCGGCAAGGTCATCAAACGCGTGCACGACTTTGTGCGTCGGCGCGACCAGGCGCGCGAAGCCGTGGCACCGCAAGCCCTGCTTGACGCTGTGCTGCCGCTGGTCAGCCTGCAGGCGCGCAAACTGGCGGTGCGGGTACAGACGCAGGTGGAAGCCGATTTGCCGCTGGTGCTGTGCGACCGCACCATGGTCGAGCAGGTGCTGCTCAATCTGGCCCGCAACGCCATGCAGGCGATGGACCAGCCGAACCTTGTAGAGCGGGTGTTGCTGATGCGCATTGCCCGCATGCCCCGCAGGTTCATCGATGAGGGTGCAGGTACGGGTACGGGCGAAGATGGCGCTGGCATGGGGCAAAAGCGCTGGCTGGCGTTCTCGGTGGCTGACTTCGGCCCCGGCATCGCGCCCGAGGTGCGCCAGCGGCTGTTTACGCCATTCTTCACCACCAAGGCCGAAGGCATGGGCCTGGGCCTGAGCCTGTGTCGCACTGTGGTGGAGCAGCACGGGGGGGTGCTGATCGAGGAGCCCAACCAGCCGCAAGGCACGGTGTTTACCTTTACGCTGGCCGCCAGCGCCGGGGAATAACATTGAGCCATGCAACCTGTGATTGATGCCTGCGTTTTCATCGTGGATGACGACGCGGGCGTGCGCGAGGCCCTGGCCTGGCTGCTGCGCACGCGCCGCCTGCCCAGCCAGCTGTTCGAGCGCGCCGAGGCATTCCAGAAAATGGTCGAAGGCGATGCACTGCCCAATCAGCCGTGCTGCCTGCTGCTGGATGTACGCATGCCGGGCATCAGCGGCCTGGCGCTGTTTGACTGGCTGGCTGGGCGCGGCCTCCATGCCGCCATGCCGGTGATATTTTTGACCGGCCATGCCGATGTGCCTACCGCCGTGGACGCCGTCAAACGCGGCGCCTTTGACTTCTGCGAGAAACCATTTTCCGACAACGCGCTGGTAGACCGCATTGAGCAGGCGCTGGCGCAGTCCGCCCGGGTGGTAAGCGCCCGCAACGAGATGGCATCGCTGCGCAAGCGCCAGGCCGAGCTGACCGAACGCGAGCGCGACGTGATGCATCTGGTGGTCGTTGGCCTGCCCAACAAACTAATCGCCGACAGCCTGGACATCAGCGTGCGCACGGTCGAAGTCCACCGCGCCCGTGTGTTCGAAAAAATGCAAGTCAAGTCGGCTGTTGAACTGGCAAACATGCTCAGAAAAACATAGCAAATTATGGATGTTTTAATGAGATGGAGACTTAACTAGTTTGGTAACTACTCAGCCCCAGCAATGGATGAGCGACAATTCGACGCAATGCAAGAACTGCCCGATCTGAGTGGACTAAGCGACAGCCAGAAAGACGAGCTGATTCGTCTTTTGTGGTCGATGCTTCAAGGCCATGGGAAACTGATCGCTGCATTGCAATCGCAGGTTGCGCAGTTGCAATCCCGGCTCAACAAGAACAGCCGCAACTCCAGCAAGCCGCCATCAAGCGACGGCCTGAACAAACCCGCGCCCAAGTCCTTGCGGGTTGCGGGCCAGAGGCCAACCGGTGGACAAAAGGGCCACCCTGGCAGCAC
>JAYVNK010000533.1:0-2967 GCA_043758475.1 Comamonadaceae bacterium
GGCTGAGCTGCTGCGCGCCCCGGGCCTGCACCACCCAGCCCGGCGCATTGCCGCCGGGCGCCACCAGCACCACCACGTATTGCGCCGGGGCTGTCGGCGGCAGCGCGCCCGTGCGCGTGACCAGCACGGCGGCCAGCACGGCCGCAGCGGCAAAGCCCGTGCCCGCCAGGCCGCGCCAGAGCTGCACGCTGCTCCACCAGCCCGCTGCGGCGGGTCTGTGCGGGTATCGCTGAGGGACCGATTGCCGAACGGTGCCGGGCGCTTCAGCTGCGACGGCAGCCGACTGCCCCCTTTTCTGGTCGTGCGCCTCAAGGCTGCCTTCAATGCGCGCCCACAACTGCGCCGACGGCTCGACTGGCCTGGCCAGTGCGGCGAGCGGCAGCAAACGCGCTTGCCAGCTTTCGACGGCGGCGCGCAGGCGCGCATCGCCAGGCAGCCGTTGCTCGACCTCCAGGCGACGGGCATACGACAAGGTGCCCAGCACGTAGTCGCCGGCGAGCTGGTCGATCGCGTCTTTTTCAGCGGCGTTCATGGGGTGGCCTTCGCGCTGCGCGCTGCGGTGCGCGCATCTTCGGGCGGCCGTGCGGTGCTCAATGCGAAACCTTCGCGCTGCGCGCTGCGGTGCGCGCACCTTCGGAGCGGCCGTGCGGTGCTCATTGCGAAACCTTCGCGCTGCGCGCTACGGTGCGCGCACCTTCGGAGCGGCCGTGCGGTGCTCATGCCATGCACTCCCGCAGCGTACCCATGCCGCGCTTGATCCACGCCTTCACGGTGCCCAGCGGGGTCTTGGTCCGTTCGGCAATTTCACCGTGTGAGCAGCCGTCCACATAGGCATAGAGAATGCAGTTGCGCCGCGCGGGCTCCAGCCGCGCCAGGCAGTCGTTGAGTTTGCCCAGGCTGGCGTTCAACTCGAACGCGTCGAGGATATGGTGGTGGGCTTCCATGGAATTTTGCGCGTCAAGCGTCTCAAAGGTTTCCTCGTCAACAAACACTTCGCGCGCACCCTGCCGGACGGCATTGAGCGACAGGTTGCGCACGATGGTGTAAATCCAGCCACGGCCAGCGCCGCGTGCCGCATCAAAACTTGCGGCGTCGGTCCAGATGCGCATGAAGGCGTCATGCAGCACGTCTTCAGCAAGCTGGCGCTGACGCACGATACGCAGCGCCACGCCCAGCAAATAGCGGCACTCCTGGCTGTAGATGCGCTCCAGCGCCTGCCGGTTGCCCAGCGCGCAATCGTGCAGGGCTTGTTCGTAGTCAAACGCGGTTTCGGCGTCGGGTGCGGCGTTCTCGAGGGGTGCAGTCGTCAAGGTGGGCCTCAATCGGCTTGAAAAATAAGGCGGGTTGCGCCGCTGTGTGAAGGCCACCGGGCGCAAAGCTTTGCCCGATATTAGCCGACGGCTTCCCGCTCCGCCGGACTTTGCGCGCACCCCGTGCATTCCGGCAGGGCGAGGCTTGCGGGCCGGTCCGCCTGGCCTCGCCCCGGCCCACCGCAGCTCAGGCAGCTTTCCAGAAGATGTAGTCGGCCTGGTATTTGACGGTTTCTTTCGCGCCTTTGTTGGCCGGGCTGCACGACGTGCTGGGGGCCACACCGCCTTTGAGCGCCACCCGCTGGATGTGCGTCACGCCGGTCATTGCACCCATGCCCATGGCGGGGTTGGCCTTGACCAGCTGGTAGGGGATGTTGCCTGCACCGGCAGGCGCTACGGCCAGCTGGGCGCCGGTAATTTTGGAGCCGTCCATGGCTTCCCAGGTGGCAGGCGGACCGTAGTACTTGCCGACTTGTTTGCCGCTGCGGTCGTTCAGCACCGCGTTCGGGCCGACGAACACCCATTCGGTCATGCCCGGGGCGTTGGCCTTGTCGCGGCATTCGTAGGTGATGTCGCCCATACCGACGGTTTCAAGCGCAACCTTGTTGCCCGCCGGAACCTTCACCGCGTCGGGCAGGCTGTCTTGTGAATACATCGCCATGGATTTCATAGGCGTCATGGAGCCGCAGGCGCTGAGCAAGGCGGCAGCAGACACGGCGGCGAGCAGGAAAAGGGGTTTGATCGACATGAATTTTCTCCAAAAAAAGTTTGAGTACATGCGCCCACAAGGGCAGCGTTCGGGCAGCGTTTATCGCGCTGCTGCAGGTACTACACATGGGGAGCCGGTTTGGATGCAGTCGGCATAAAATATTTTTTCAGCCCCTGCCGAGCCGGCCAAGGCGCCGGCTGTCCTTCCGCCATCTCCTGGCTCGGGAAAGTCGTTGCATTGAAGGGGGCAGGTCAGCTCCAGGTCGCAGGCAAATAATGACGCTGGCCCATTGATTGACCACGCTAGCAGCTATTATTTACATAGCAAAACGCGGATGGCAGCCGGCAGCAAAGGCTCGGCGCCCTGCTACGCCCATGCATTGAAAACGAGCGGCCGCAACCGGGCTGGCCGGACACTTTACCTTGAGCCTGTCACCACATCCGCCAGCAGGTTCGCCGCCAGGTACTCGGAGGCAATCGGCGTCAAATGCCCAAAGTCCCACGTGGTGATGCCTTCTTTTCGGTCGCTGCCGACTCTGGTCAGACAGCCGGTTGCCTTGCAAAACAGGCCAATCTGGTCGACAAAGATGAAATCGTCTTGCCCCGCAAACTGCTTTTGAAGGGTGATGTTGTCGGCCAGAACCTTTTTATCAATGCCAACGTAGGTCCGTTCTGGCGTATTGACCCAGATTTTCTTCAGCATGATTTTGTAGAGGTCGATCTTCCAGTGCGGTGCTGGCCCCGAAAAGATAGTGGTGTGGTCGTTGCGGGCGGACATGACGCGCGACATCGCCATCGATGCACTGCGTATGGCGTGATTCAAGCGACATCCAGCCAAACAAGCCGGGCTGATATTTCACAGCGACAGGGGCAGCCAGTACGCCAGCAAGGACTTCAGGGACGTGCTGACTGGGTACGGCATCACGAGCTCGATGAGCCGCAAAGGCAA
>JAYVNK010000534.1:0-2961 GCA_043758475.1 Comamonadaceae bacterium
GCCGGCAAAGCTGATGATGCCGGGCTTCTCGGTGACTTTGAGAATTTCGCGGATGACCGATGGGTTCATCTTCTCGGCGCGGCGCGCCAGCGTCCAGGGGGTGCTGTGTTGCAGGTCGTTGAGTTTCATGGTTGTCTTTCGGTAGGACAGGTCAACAAGCAAAGAGTGCGGGGCTATACAAATGTTTGAAAGGCTTGGTCTGGTTACGCTGCATGGTGGACCGGCATCCTTTTGCCCACAAACACCACCGCAATCACCGCCAGCCCAAAACCCAGCGTGAGTGCATCCAGCGTTTCGCCCAGCAGCGGCACGGCAACCAGCATACTCAAAAACGGTTGCACCAATTGCACCTGGCTCACGCGCACGGTGCCGCCCAGCGCCAGGCCCCGATACCAGGCAAAAAAGCCCAGCCACATTGAAAACACCGCCACATAGCCAAACGCCCACCATGCTTCTGTTTTAATAGCTGATTGTGGATATTCCATGAAGGCTAGAGGCACATTTAAGGGTAAAGACAGCACCAAAGCCCAGCAAATCACGTGTTCAGCGCGCATCGTCTGCGACAGCTTTGCGCCGTAGCCGTAGCCCACGGCGGCCAAGGCCATGGCCAACAGCAGCAAGGCGTCGGCTGGCTGGAAGGCCAGGCGCGCCGTGCCCGAGCGGATCAGCGCAAAGGCCACTACCAGTGAGGTGCCAGCGGCAGCGCACACCCAGAACCCGGCAGACGGGCGCTGGCGATGCAGCCAGGCCCCCACGGCGGCTGTGGCCAGAGGCAGCACGCCCACAATCACGCTCGCGTGCACGGCTTCAACATGGCGCATGGCGATGGACGTGCACAGCGGAAAGCCAAACACCACGCCCAGCGCCACCAGGGCCAGCGGCTTCCATTGGTCACGACGTGGCAACGGGGCTTTGGTCGCCAGCAAAAAGATGGCAGACAGCACGCCTGCCACCACCGCGCGGCCCAGCGCAATGAACACGCCCGACATTTGCGGCGCGTCAGACGTGCCCACAGCCAGGCGCGTCATGGGCAGGGTCAGCGCAAAGGTGGCTACGCCCAGCAGGCCCAACCACAGCCCGCGCCGGTGGGCGATGGCCAGTGCCTTGGTGTGCGACGCGGCGTCGGTGGGCGCGGCAGTCGCGGTGGCTGCGGTGCTCATGGCGTCGCCATCCAAGCTGCCGTGATTACCAGAATCGCAGCCATGCCCCGGTTGAACAGCAGCAGGCGACCGCCCTGCGCGAGCCATTCGCGCAAGAGCGACCCCACCAGGGCGTAGGCCAGGTTGCTCACCAGTCCAAACACCAGCAACAGTGGCAGCGTGATGGCAAACCGCGCCAGCGCATCGGGCCGCCCGGCCAGCCACCCGGCCACTACAGTGAGCGCCAGCATCCAGGCCTTGATGTTGAGAAACTGCATCATCACGCCCTGCCAAAAAGTGACGTCCAGCCGCGAAGCATCGGCCTGCACCAGTTGGCGGGACTGGGCCAGTTTGAACGCCAGCCAGAGCAAATACCCCACGCCAAGCACCTGAATGCCATAACGCAAGACGGGCACGGCAACCACCAGCGAACCCACGCCCGCAGCGCACAGGCTGAACAGCGCGCCCCAGCCCACGGGCACAGCAAATACAAAGCGCAGCGACCTCTTCAAGCCATAGTTGGCCGCCAGCGCGGTCGACAGCGTGGTGTTGGGGCCAGGTGTGAAGCTGGCAGCAGTGGTCAGCAGCAGCAGGGCGGTGAATTCGGTGGTGTTCATGTTGCTATTTCCTGAACAAGACTTTATAGTCAAATACAGCACACTGGCAGTACAGTTTCAAGTTCATTCGGCGTGACTGTACTGCTGCCCAGAACAACACAGGCGGGAAAGATCACCATGCTGATGAAAACAGCGTCTCAATCGTTGGCTGAGCAGCTCAGCGGCCGTTTTGCCGAGCGCATCCGCACGCGCTTGCTGGCACCGGGTGCCAGGCTGCCATCGGTACGGCTGTGCGCCCAGCAGCAGGGCGTGAGTCCGTCCACCGTGGTGGCTGCGTATGACCAGCTATTGGCGCGGGGCCTGGTGCAGGCGCGGCGAAACCGCGGATTTTTCGTGCGGGAAAGCACCCATGAAAGAACCGGTGCTACAAGCCAGGAAAATGGTGACAAAAGACCTTTAACCCCCGTCAGTAAAGCACAATTAGCTACTGCTAAAGTAGCAAACTACCTGCCCGATGCACGTCACGTGCCAGTCAACGCCACCGCCTTGATTCGTGGCATGTTCCAGGGCAGCAGCGACAAGCCGCAACCTGGCATGGGCGTTTTTCCGCCCGATTGGCTTGAGACCACGTTCCTGTCGGCGGCCGTGCGCAAGGTGTGCAGCGGGCGGGCCTTGCAGCAGTTCTCATTGCAATACGGCGAGCCGGCCGGTGACAGCGGGCTGCGCCAGTCGCTGTCGAAAAAACTCATTTCCATCAACGTGCAGGCCACACCTGCACAGATCATCACCACCGTCGGGGCCACGCATGCGCTGGACATCGTGAGCCGCACGTTGCTCAAAGCGGGCGACTGCGTGATGGTGGAAGAGCCCGGCTGGGCGATTGAGTTTGCGCGGCTGACCGCACTGGGCATGCGGATTCTGCCGGTGCCGCGCGGCGCCGATGGCCCGGACCTTGCGGTGATGGCCCGCTATTGCGAACTGCATCAGCCCAAGCTGTTTGTGAGCGTCAGCGTGTTCCACAACCCCACTGGCTTTTGCCTGACGCCGGGCAGCGCCCACCGCGTGCTGCAACTGGCCAACCAGCACAACTTTCACATTGTTGAAGACGACACCTACAGCCACTTGGCACCCGAGCACGCCACGCGCCTGTGCGCTCTGGACGGCCTGCAGCGCACCATTTACGTCAGCGGGTTCGCCAAAATTCTGGCCCCCGGCTGGCGCGTAGGCTACCTTGCCGCGCCGCCTGCGCTGTACGAGAGGCTGCT
>JAYVNK010000535.1:0-2957 GCA_043758475.1 Comamonadaceae bacterium
GTCGGTGGTAGTCACTGAAACCGGGCAGGTCACGGGCGACATCACCGCGCAGAAAATTTCCGTCATGGGCCAGACCCACGGCACGCTTGATTCGGGCCAGGGCGAGGTCACCCTGCACGCCACCGCGCGCGTGCAGGGCCTGGTGCGCTACCGCCGCATCCAGGTCAACGGGGCTGACCTGAACGCCACGCTGGAACGCGTCATGCCTGCCAACACCAGCGCCGGATGATTTCCATGGTCTGGCACCCATCCGTGGTCCATCTGCCCAGGTCTATCGGCGCTGCCCCGGTGCCCGACCTCGACGGCCTGCGCCGCGCGGCGCTGCAGGCCAGCTGGCGGCGCGACCGCCGCGTCGCGCAACGCCGCATGGCTTTTCGCTGGATCGCCTGGTATGCCCTGCGCGGCCTGCCGCTGCTGGCAATTGCCGTCGCCATGGGGTTGTGGGTGTTGCCCCACCTTGCCGGTAGTGCGCTGGCACCGGCCAACACCCCCGTGCGACAGGCCAGCACAAATGCTGGCGCTTCTGTGGCACCAGCCACCGTGGCTGCGCCGCCAAACCCCGCCACGCCAGACCTGCAACGTGGCGAGCCACGGCTTGAGCTCAAGCTCGGGAGTCCATTTCAGCCCACCCCCCCCGCCACCGGCGAAAGCGCTGCCAACATGCCTTCTGCCAGCGTGCCAGCCGCAGGCACAGCAGTGTCTGCCACTGATTCCCCTTCACCCCAACTCAAACCAGACAACTGGTTGCACAGCCAGGAGCCATAAACCATGAACAACACGAACCCCGCCACCACCCGCCTCGTCCCTGCCGAGCGCCTGAGCGCCATATCAAGCCTGATCGCCGAAGGCGCCGAGTTTGACGGCAACTTCCAGACCTCGCGCGATCTTGGCATCAAGGTGGATGGGCGGCTCAAAGGCAACATCACGTTTGAGAGCGGCGGCACCATCCATGTGGGTGCCACCGGCGTGATTGAAAACACCCGCCTGGAGGCCGACTATGTCTTCATCGAAGGCAAGGTCATCGGCACGGTGGTGGCCCGCAAGTCGCTGGAGATCACCGGCTCTGCCACCCTGATTGGCGACGCCAGCTACGACGAGCTGATCGACATGCACCCGCGTGCCCGCGTGCGCGGCAAAATTGAGTACCGGGGCGAGATTGACGCTGCGCCGTCACCCAACTGACGCATGCCCCTGCTTCCAGCAATTTCGCTGCCCGGCGTTCTCCAGCAAATCCAGCTTGAGGCCCACGCCCTCTTTGGCCGTGGCAAAGTAGCCAGCTACATCCCCGCACTGGCGCAGGTGGCACCCCGGCAATTCGGCATGGCCATCGCGCTGACCGACGGCACCACCGATTCGGTGGGCGATGCGCAAACGCCGTTCTCGCTGCAAAGCATCACCAAGCTGTTTGCCTTTGTGCTGGCCCTCAAAATGGTGGGCGACGACGTATGGATGCGCGTGGGCCGGGAGCCCTCTGGCGCGGCGTTCAACTCCATGGTGCAGCTGGAAACCGAAAAAGGCATTCCGCGCAACCCGTTCATCAACGCCGGGGCACTGGTGATTACCGACATCCTGACCACCCGCTACGCGCACCTGGACACGGCCCTGCTGGGCGCGCTGCGCCGCCTGACCGACGACCCCGATTTGAAGTGGAACGCGCACATTGCCAAATCAGAGCGCGACACCGCCCACCGCAACATGGCCATGGCATATTTCATGAAGAGCTACGGCAACTTCGTAAACTCGCCCGAGCTGGTGCTGGACAACTACTGCCGCCAATGCGCCATTGAGATGAACTGCGCGCAATTGGCCCAGGCCACCATGTTTCTGGCCAACGACGGCCTGGACATTGGCAAAGACGCCCGCCCCGGTGAACAGTTTTTGAGCCCCGAGGCCGCCCGCCGGGTGAACGCCCTGTTGCTGACCTGCGGTGCGTATGACGCCGCAGGCGACTTTGCGTACCGCATCGGCCTGCCAGTCAAAACCGGCGTGGGCGGTGGCATTGTGGCCATTGCGCCGGGCATTGGCACCATCAGCGTGTGGGCACCCGAGCTGGACGCCAAAGGCAACTCGGTGCTGGGTGCGTTTGCGCTGGAGCGGCTGGTGCAACTCACAGGCTGGCATCACGGTTGAACGGGGGCCGCCTAAAATCAGGGCATGAGTTCCCCAAATCCAAAAAGCATTGTTCCTCTAACGGGCCAGGCGAATGCTGCGGCTTCGGCTTCCGGAAACCTTAGAGTCAGCAACTTCTTGCGCCAGATCATCGAGTCTGATCTGGAAAAAGGCACTTACGCCCAGCGCAAATGGGCCGGCAGCCCCGGCGACGCCGCCCACCACGCCGCAGGCCAGCCCGACCCCGCCAAGATCCGCACCCGCTTCCCGCCCGAGCCCAATGGCTACCTGCACATCGGCCACGCCAAAAGCATCTGCATCAACTTTGGCCTGGCGCGTGACTACGGTGGCGTGTGCCACCTGCGTTTTGACGACACCAACCCCGAGAAGGAAGACACTGAGTTTGTGAATTCCATCAAGGAATCCGTCAAATGGCTGGGTTTTGACTGGAATGGCTCGCCCGATGCCGCGCCGTACCAGGCCAGCGACTACTTCGATTTTATGTACCGCGCCTCCGAGTACCTGATCGAAACAGGCCATGCTTATGTGGACGAACAAACCGCTGAGCAAATGCGCATGAACCGTGGCGACTTTGGCAAGCCCGGCGTCGACAGCCCCTTCCGCAGCCGCACGCCCGAAGAGAATTTGCGCATCTTGCGTGAAATGCGCGACGGCATGCACGAAGATGGCTCCATGGTGCTGCGCGCCAAAATCGACATGGCCAGCCCCAACATCAACCTGCGCGACACCGCCATCTACCGCATCCGCCGCGCCACGCACCACAACACCGGCGACACCTGGTGCATCTACCCGATGTACACCTACGCGCACCCGATTGAAGACGCGCT
>JAYVNK010000536.1:0-2954 GCA_043758475.1 Comamonadaceae bacterium
CAGTGGCGTGCCGGGTGCGAGTGTCGATGCGCGCCAGCAACTCGGCACCCGCCTCGGGCCGACCCAATACTTGCGCGACGACACCGACCGTGCGCCGCGTGTCCGACAGACTCTGCGACTCCAGCGCCAGCACCTTGAGCCCCAGCGCTTCCAGCCTGTCCAGCACACGCGCCGACTTGGCGGCCAGCACGACATCGGGCTTGAGCGCGTAGAGGCGTTCCACCTGAGCACCTTCCAGGCCACCGAGCTTGGGAAGGTCTTTCACGGCCTGCGGCCAGTTGGAGAAGAGGTCGGTACCGACCACGCGCTCGCGGGCGCCCAGCTCCCACACCGTCTCGGTGAGCGACGGCAGCAACGTGACGATGCGGGAAGGTAGTTCCTCGAAGGTCACGCGCACGCCACGGTCGTCTGTAATCGTGAAAGGCGCTGCCTGCGCCGCCATGCTCAACGTCAAGATGGTTGCGGCCAGCCATCCAGACGAGACTCCCGCCTTCCGGTAAGGGGCCCGCCGCAGCTTGCTCATCGCGCCTCCTTCACGGCCAGCACGCATCCGGCCACCATCAAGGTCACCTGCTCGCAAGCAGCGGCCACGCGTTGGTGCAACACGCCGAGTGCATCGACAAAGCGGCGCGTTTCGAGATCCCGCGGCACCACGCCGAGGGCGATCTCGTTGGAGACCACCACCACTGGTCCCGTGGCGGCGGCGACGGCCGCTACCAGCGCATCGGTCTGCTCTGCCAGGTCCGACGCCGCGGGTTCGCGAAACGGCATCAGGCGCTGCGTCAGCCACAGCGTCAGGCAGTCGATGACCAGCAACGTGTCGGGCGTGCGGCGCGTGACTATCGCCTGCGCCAGATCGCCGCTGACTTCCACCGTGCGCAACGCTGGCACGCGCAGGGCGCGATCGCGGCGGTGGCGTTCGATGCGTGCCGTCATCTCGTCGTCCCAGGACTGCGCCGTGGCTAGCAGGAAGGCCTGATGGCCGGGCGCGGCCAGCCAGGACAACGCTCGCTCCTCGGTCATGCGTGACTTACCGCTCTTCTGGCCACCGAGGATCAGCTCGCGCATGGGCACCTCGGTGAGGTGGCAAGGAGCCGGCAACCCGCGTTCAACGCGGGCTCCAGCGCAGCGTGACCAAGCCTTCGCGGCCAGGCTGGTGGTAGCCGAACGCGGTCTCGTACGACTTGCCACCGACGTTGTTCAGCCGCAGGCCGAGAGACCAGTCGCGCATGAAAGCCCAGTCGGCGCGCAGGTCGAGCACGCCGTAGCCGCCGAGACGGATCGTGTTACTCGTATTGTCGAAACGTTCCGAATAGGCCAGCATCGACGCGCCGATGCTGTACGCGCCAGTCTGCCAGTCGACACTGGCTTTGAGCGCCTGTTTTGCGCGACGCGGCAGCAGATTGCCGTAGCTTGCCGTGCCGACCGAGTCGTTCTGCGGGTTCGCATAATCGTAGGACATAGCCAGTGCCAATGCGTCGAAGCGCCCGTCCCAGGCCAGCGTGGTGCCAGTGATCTTGACCTTCGGGATGTTGGCTGGCTGCGGCCCGCAGGAGATGAACAGGTCGTAGCGATGTTCGTACGCGGTTGCACGCAGTCGGTGGACACCACCTGCCCACTGCACGAACAGTTCGCCGTGCTTGCCCTGTTCGGGCTGCAGGTTCGGATTGCCGAAGCCCGGGTAGTACAGCTGGTTGATGCTGGGCGCTGTGAAGTTGGTGCCATAGGAGCCGTCGGCGCGCCAGGCATCGGTCAGCCTGTAAGCGTAGGCTACGGCACCCGTCGTGTTGCCGCCGAACTGGGAGTTACGGTCACGGCGCAGGCTGGCTTGCACGTAGTGCGCGCCCACGTTTGCGGACCAGCCCAGCGCCAATGCATCGATGCTGCGCTCGCTCACGGCGAACGGCGCTCCTGGGCGGCTCACGTCCTGCTGGATGCGTTCGAGCACCGCCAGCGCCTCGCCCAGCGGCAGCGCCACGCGGTTTTCCCAGGCGAACTGGGTCTGCTTGGTCTCGATGGCACCGAGGGTCGTGAATGCGCTGGCGGAAGACACGGTGTCGTACACATCGAGCGAGCGTCCCAGCGCCACCTGGGTTCGCCAGCCGTCCAACACCTTGCCGCTGACCTGCAGCGACTGCACGCTGTTGCGCAGGCCCGCACGTGCGTCAGCACCGGGCCCGTCATCGATTTGGGTTGTGCCCTTGGAATCGAGCCAAAGGCCTTCGACACGCCAGCCCGGCGCAAAAGTCCAGCCGGCGCGCACGCTGCCCGCGTTCTGCCTGACGCCGTCGTTGTCGGGATTGAATTTACCGAACTGCGCCGACGCATTGGTCGCTGAAAAGCCCCGAGTCTGCTGATGCTGAACCTGGGCGGCCAGGTCGAAGTCTTCAGTGCCGAAGCTCACACCCCCTGAGGCCAGCCCGTAGTCCCGGCTGCCCGCGCTCAGGTGCACATTGCCTAGCAGCCCCATTTGTCCTCGGCGCGTGAAGACCTGCACGACACCACCCATCGCGTTGCTGCCGTACAGCGAGGTCATCGGTCCCCGCACGATCTCGATGCGCTCGATTATGTCGAGCGGCAGGTTGTCGAGCGAGGCCGTGTTCAGGGTAGCCGAGCCGACGCGCACGCCGTCGATCAACAGCAGAAAATGACGCGCTTCCAGGCCGCGCACAAAGAGGGACGAACTCTTGCCCAAACCGCCGTTGGCGCTGAGCTGCAGGCCGGGTGCCTGAGACAGCAGCTCGACCAGCGAGCGCCCCTCGCTCCGGTACAGCGTGGCGCGGTCGAACACTGTGACCTCTGCAACCACGTCCGATACCTTGACCGGCGTTCGTGTGGCCGTGACCACGACTGTTTCCAGTGGTTGAGGTGCGACCTGCTGTGCGGCAGCCGTGCCCAGAAGGCTGGTCCCTGTGATGGCGAACGAGAGCGCTGAAACGTGCGCTACGAAGCTT
>JAYVNK010000537.1:0-2951 GCA_043758475.1 Comamonadaceae bacterium
GGCAGTCCAGCGGATGGTTGATCAGCAGGAACTCCATGACGGATTGCTGCGCCTTGATGGCCCTGTCGCTCCTGGTGCGAACAATCATGCCTTGCGTCACCGGTGTGGCGCAGGCCGGCATCGGCTTGGGCATCTTCTCGACATCGACCAGACACATGCGGCAGTTGGCAGCAATGCTGAGCTTCTTGTGGTAGCAAAAATGCGGGATGTAGGTGCCCGCTTTGTCAGCCGCATGCATGATCATGCTGCCTTCAACAATGTCAACCTTCTTGCCGTCGAGATCGATTTCAATCATCTTGTTGTGCTCTTGCTGCCGGTGGTTTCGTCATCGGTCAGGCGTACGCCGGAACCATGCAGGTTTTGTGCTCGACGTGGTATTCAAATTCATGGCGGAAGTGCTTGATCATCGCGCGTACCGGCATGGCGGCTGCATCGCCCAGGGCACAGATGGTGCGGCCCTGAATGTTGTCGGCTACCGAGTTGAGCAGGTCCATATCGCTGGGACGGCCATGCCCTGTCTCGATGCGGTCCACCATGCGCGACAGCCAGCCGGTGCCTTCGCGGCAAGGCGTGCACTGGCCGCACGACTCATGCATGTAAAAGTAGCTCAGGCGCTGCAAGGCTTTGACCATGCAGCGGCTGTCGTCCAGCACGATGACCGCCCCGGAACCGAGCATGGAGCCCGCCTTGGCAATCGAGTCGTAGTCCATGGTGCAACCCATCATGATGTCGGCGGGCAGCACGGGGGCTGATGAGCCGCCGGGAATCACCGCCTTGAGCTGGCGTCCCTTGCGCACGCCACCGGAAATCTCCAGCAGCTTGGAAAAAGGCGTGCCGAGCGGGACTTCGTAATTGCCCGGCAATTCCACATCGCCACTCACCGAGTAAATTTTAGTGCCGCCGTTGTTGGGCTTGCCGCACGCCAGGTAAGCCGCGCCGCCGTTGCGGATGATCCAGGGCACGGCCGCAAAAGTTTCGGTGTTGTTGACGGTGGTCGGCTTGCCATACATGCCAAAGCTGGCGGGGAATGGCGGCTTGAAGCGGGGTTGGCCCTTCTTGCCCTCCAGCGATTCCAGCAGCGCGGTTTCTTCACCGCAAATATAAGCACCAAACCCGTGGGCGGCGTGAAGCTGGAAGCTGAACTTGCTGCCCAGAATATTGTCGCCAAGGTAGCCCGCAGCGCGAGCCTCTTCCAGCGCCACTTCAAAGCGGTCGTAGCTTGCAAAAATCTCGCCATGAATGTAGTTGTAGCCGACGGTGATGCCCATTGCATAACCGGCGATGATCATGCCTTCGATCACGATATGCGGATTGAACTGGAGGATGTCACGGTCTTTGCAGGTGCCGGGCTCGCCTTCGTCAGAATTGCAGACCAGGTATTTTTGCCCCGGAAACTGGCGCGGCATGAAGCTCCACTTGAGGCCCGTAGGAAACCCGGCACCACCACGTCCGCGCAATGCGGACTCCTTGACGATGGCAATCACCTGGTCTTGCGTCAGCCCCGGCGCAGTGCCATCGGCAGCGGGTAGTGCGCCATCCTTGCCCAGAATCTTTTTCAAAGCCTGGTAGCCGCCGCGCGCCTCATAGTCTTTCAATCGCCAGTTCGAGCCGTTTAAATCAGCGTAAATCTGCGGGTTGATGTGGCGGCCATGAAAGCAGGTCTCAAGTCCATTGGCCTGAAATTGGGCGAGAATTTTTTCAGCCGACATCATCATTTGACCTCTGCTACTTTCGCTGTGGTTTGGGCGGCGGCACGCAGGCCGTCCACCAGTTGGTCCAGCTTGTCATTGCTCATGAAACTGCACATCGACCGGTCATTGACCAGCAGCACGGGGGAATCTGCGCAGGCACCCAGGCACTCGCTTTGCTGCAGGGTGAACATGCCGTCTTGGGTCGTCTCACCCATGTGGATGCCCAGCTTGTGCTCCAGATGCTTCAGCGCCACGGCACCGTCGCGCAACTGGCACGGCAGGTTGGTGCATACGTTGAGCTTGTAGGTGCCCACGGGCCGCTGGTTGTACATGTTGTAGAACGTGGTGACCTCGTGAACAGCAATGGGAGGCATGCCCAAATAGTTCGAGACAACTTTTTCACTCTCAACACTTACGTAACCCAGTTCTTGCTGGACGATGGCCAGGCAGGCCATGACGGCAGACTGCTTTTGGTCGGCCGGGTACTTGGCGACTTCAATCGCAAACCGCTTGAATGCTGCATCAGAAATCATCGGTCAATTTCCCCAAACACAATGTCCATGGTGCCAATGATGGCCACCGCGTCGGCAATCATGTGGCCGCTGGCCATCTCGTTCAAACCAGCGAGGTGCGCGAAACCCGGTGCGCGAATTTTGAGCCGATACGGCTTGTTGGCACCGTCGCTGACGATGTAAATGCCGAACTCGCCTTTGGGGTGCTCAACCGCCGCGTAGGCCTCGCCCTCGGGCACGTGAAATCCTTCGGTGAACAGCTTGAAGTGATGGATGAGTTCTTCCATGTTGGACTTCATCGACTCACGGTCCGGCCCTGCCACCTTGTGGTTGTCGGTGATCACCGGGCCTGGGTTCAGTTTGAGCCAGTCCACGCACTGCTTGATGATGCGGTTGGACTGCTTCATCTCTTCCATGCGTACCAGGTAGCGGTCGTAGCAGTCGCCCGTCTTGCCCACGGGGATATCGAAATCCATGCGGTCATAGACCTCATACGGCTGCTTCTTGCGCAGGTCCCAGGCAACACCCGAGCCGCGCAACATGGCGCCGGTGAAGCCGAGGTTCATGGCACGTTCTGGCGTGACAACGCCAATGCCCACGGTGCGCTGCTTCCAGATGCGGTTGTCGGTGAGCAGTGTGTGGTATTCATCCAGGTAGCCATGAAAGCGGTGTGAAAAGTCATCAATGAAATCCAGCAGCGAGCCATTGCGATTGACGTTGAGTTCCTTGATGGCTCGCGCGTTGCGCA
>JAYVNK010000538.1:0-2949 GCA_043758475.1 Comamonadaceae bacterium
GTGACAATCAGGGCGTTGTTTCTGGGGACAATTCACGCGCCGTCTGAAAAAATTTGCGGCTGAACATTTACCGTGGCGTTTCGGGCCATGCTCGCTGACCGGTGCGCAGCAACTCAAACGCACGCGACACGCGCAGCACGCCCAGGTCATCAAAACGCTGGCCAGCAATCTGCAAACCAATCGGCAAGCCGCTTTGCGTGTAGCCGCAGTTGATGCTGGCGGCGGGCTGCTCGGACATGTTATAGGGCACGGTGAAGGCGATGTGTTCGAGGCCGTGCAGCGGGTCGTTGGTGGGGGAGGGCAGTTCTGCGGCGAAGGCCACCACCGGTGACGTAGGAGAGATCACATAGTCAAACGCACGGCACGCATTGACCGCAGCCACGCGCGTCAGATGCGCCTGGCTGGTCGCGGCGAAGACTTGCGGTCCGGTCATGCTGGCGGCGCTGTCGGCCCATTGCGTGATATAGGGCAGTACGCGGGCTTGTCTGTCGGCGGGCAGCGCCGCCAAGTCCAGTTGCGAGCGCATGCGCCAGGCGTGGTCCAGGCCGTCCAGCATGGCGCGGGTCATGAAAGGTTTCATGATCTCGACGTGGGCACCTGCCTGTTCAAACAGTTTGGCAGCGGCTTCAATTGCCGCGCGCACTTCGGATTCAACTGCCAGGCCACAGCCCGCGTCCAGCAGCAGGCCAATTTTGAGGCCGCGCAGTGCCTCGTGGCCGCGGTCAAACTCGTCCCACGCGATCTGGTGTTGCGGCAAGCTCATGCTGTCGCGTGCATCGGGCAGCGACAGCACCTGCATCATCAGCGCCGCATCGGCCACGGTGCGCGTCATCGGGCCTGCAGCACGGCCCGTGTACGGTGGGTCAATCGGGATGCGGCCCAGGCTGGGTTTCAGGCTGAAGATGCCGCACCAGCCGGCGGGCAGGCGCAGTGATCCCCCAATGTCAGTGCCCATGTGCAGCGGGCCATAACCCGCCGCTGCTGCTGCGCCCGCGCCCGCGCTGGAGCCACCTGGCGTCTTGCGCACATCCCACGGGTTGCGCGCCAGCCGGTGAAAACTCGACAACCCGCTGGACAACATGCCGTAGTCAGGCATGGTGGTTTTGCAGGCCATCACCGCACCGGCTTCGCGCAGGCGGGCTGCCGGCGGCGCGTCCTGCGCTGCGGGCGTGAGCTCTGTTGCCGCAGTGCCCAGCGGTGTGGGGTCGCCCCGCGTTGCAATGTTGTCCTTGAGGGTGACAGGCACACCGTCCAGCAGCCCGCACGGCGCACCTTTCAACCAGCGCGCTTCAGAGGCCTTGGCCTGCGCCAGCGCCAGATCGGGGCGCAGCAGGTACGTGGCGTGGATGTGCGGCTCCCATTCTGCAATGTGGTCCAGCACCGACTGTGTGACTTCCACCGCAGAGAGCTCGCCCGAGCGGTAGCCGCGCAGCAGTTCTTGGGCTGTCAATTCGTGAAGTTTCATGTC
Source organism: Comamonadaceae bacterium (assembly GCA_043758475.1). Lineage (GTDB taxonomy): Bacteria > Pseudomonadota > Gammaproteobacteria > Burkholderiales > Burkholderiaceae_C > JANYCG01. Next base: position 1,469 of record JAYVNK010000538.1, read on the forward strand.
AATCCCCGCCGTTAAAACCTGCTGCCACTGCCCGCTACGACTCCCCGCTGCCAAGCCCTTCTTCTACAACCCGCTTTTCTTGCCACTTTCACACTGCGCCTGCGCATTGGCAATCAGCGGCAGCACGTCGTCGGCTTGCGCCAGGCGGCTCATCATCGACAGGCACACCATGCTCAAAAACAGCGGTGCCTGCGCCTCCCCGACTTTTGCCATCGCAGTGCACAGGGCGGTGTAGGCCTGGTCAAGGTCGGCATCGGTCACAGCAGCACTCCTGTCGTCCGCAGGGCATTGAGCACAGGTTGCGCGTCCAGCGTGCGCCAGCGGCCCATCACGTAGCCATCGGGCCGGATCAGCACCAGGCCCTGTGCCGATGCATGTGGCAGGCCATAGCGCTGCAAGGCTTGGCCTGACGTGTCATTGGACGGCGTGATGCCTATTGTTTCAACGCCGTGTGCGGACAGCGTTGATGCCAGATGGGTCGGGTCGTTCGACGTGACTTCCGCAACATCGCCCGGATTGAAAAGCAGCGCCACCAGGCCCTTGCCCCACCGGCTGGTCAGATGCCACGACGCTGGCTGATTCTGCGCGCCGTGCGCGTTGGGCAAACCCTGCATTAGCGCCTCGGGGGCGGGCGCGCCAGGTGCGGCCATGGCATGCGTCCACGCGCCCTGCTCGGGTCCGTTCAGGGGAGAACCGCCATAGCGGATGGGTGTTGACTGCCGTGGGTTGATCAGCGAGCGCACTTTGCTGTCGCTCAACGCCAGTTTTAAAGTGGCTTCGCGCATCAGCCGAAACGCAAAATCGGGCGGGGCCATGAATTCCGTGCTCTTGGCTCCGAACGCCATGTTTTCTTCTGCGGCATGGCGGCGCTCGGGCGAATAGGAATCCAGCAGACGCTCGGGTGATTTGCCCTGGATCACCCGCGCCAACTTCCATGCCAAATTGCCCGCATCGTCCAACCCCGAGTTGAGCCCGCGCACGCCAAAAATCGGTATCAGATGGGCGGCGTCACCGGCAAAAAATACCCGGCCTTCCCGGTAACGCTCAAGCGACAGGCATTTGGCGTTGTAAATCGAAATCCAGAGCGGCTCCCACGGCTCCAGCTCGCCAATCATGGCCAGATGGCTTTGCACGCGGGGCAAAACGTTGTGGGGTTTGACGGCTTCAACCGGGTCTTCATCGTCGCGGATCTGGTAGTCAATTCGCCACACATCATCGGGCTGGCGGTGCATCAGGATTGTGGAACCAGGGTTGCTGGGTGGGTCAAACCAGGCCAGGCGCTCCACCGCGCGTCGGGTCTTCTGGCGAATGTCCACAATGACATATTTACCGTCGTACTGCGTGCCTTTGAGTTGCAGGCGCATCTGCTCCCGCACGGTGCTGCGCCCGCCATCGCAGGCGACCAGCCAGTCTGCGCGCAGCGTGCGCGTGGACTCAACAGCGCCAGCAACAGTGCCGCAACCGTTCTCATTGCTTGCCGT
>JAYVNK010000539.1:0-9187 GCA_043758475.1 Comamonadaceae bacterium
CCCAGTCGATCCTTGGGGCAATCTGACCAAGGGTTACCGTACCCGTAACAACAAGCGCACGCAGGTCATGATCGTGTCGCGTCGCAAGAAGTAAGGGGAAGGTTAAATGACTCGTTCTCTCAAAAAAGGTCCGTTTGTTGACCATCATCTGGTGGCCAAAGCCGACAAGGCCGTCACCAACAAAGACAAAAAGCCGATCAAGACCTGGTCGCGCCGCTCCATGATCCTGCCCGAGTTCATCGGGTTGACCATCGCGGTGCACAACGGCAAACAGCACGTGCCGGTCTATATCACCGATCAAATGGTTGGCCACAAGTTGGGCGAGTTCGCACTCACCCGTACTTTCAAGGGTCACCCTGGCGATAAAAAAGTCGTCAAGAAATAAGGAAGGTTGACCATGGAAACTAAAGCAACCCTTCGTGGCGTGCGTCTGTCGTTTGACAAAGGCCGTCTGGTCGCGGATCTGATTCGCGGCAAAAAGGTCGATCAAGCCCTCAACATCTTGCAGTTCACGCAGAAAAAAGCTGCTTTGATCATCAAGAAGGTGCTGGAGTCGGCGATTGCCAACGCTGAGCACAATGACGGTGCCGACATCGACGAATTGAAGGTGAAAACCATCTTCGTTGAACAAGGTGCGTCGCTCAAGCGCTTCACTGCCCGCGCAAAAGGCCGTGGTAACCAGATCAGAAAACCCACGTGCCATGTGTACGTGACGGTTGGTAACTGAAAGAGGCCAGAAAGATATGGGACAAAAAATCCATCCAACCGGCTTTCGCCTGTCGATCAGCCGTAACTGGTCCTCGCGCTGGTATGCCAATGACAAAGACTTCGCCGGCATGCTGGCCGAAGACATCAAGGTGCGTGAGTACCTCAAGAAAAAGCTGAGAAACGCTTCGGTGTCGCGCATTCTGATTGAGCGTCCTGCCAAAAATGCCCGCATCACCATTTTCTCGGCGCGTCCGGGCGTGGTCATCGGCAAAAAAGGCGAAGACATCGAAAACTTGAAGCGCGAATTGGGCAGGCAGCTCGGCGTGCCGGTCGCGGTCAACATCGAAGAAGTGCGCAAGCCAGAAATTGATGCCAAGTTGATTGCCGACAGCATCACCCAGCAGCTCGAAAAACGCATCATGTTCCGTCGTGCCATGAAGCGCGCGATGCAAAATGCCATGCGTCTGGGTGCCTTGGGCATCAAGATCATGCCGTCTGGCCGCCTGAATGGCATTGAGATCGCCCGTTGTGAGTGGTATCGCGAAGGCCGCGTGCCACTTCACACATTGCGCGCTGACATTGACTACGGCACATCCGAAGCCAAAACCACCTATGGTGTGATTGGCGTCAAGGTGTGGGTTTACAAGGGCGACACGCTGGGTCGAAATGACCTGCCGGCCGTTGTAGAGCCGCGTGGTGAAGACGACCGCAGGCCTCGTGGCCCGCGTCGCGATGACCGGGGCGACCGTCCTGGCGCACGCCCGGGTGGTGACCGTCCGCCAGCGCGCGCCGCAGTTCGCCGCCCAGCCGGCGGCAACGTGGCTCCTGCTGATGGCAGCGACAAGCCCGCCGAAGCAACTGGCATTGCCGCAGGAGGCGCAACTGGTGCTGCTGCCGATGCCGCTAAACCCACCGTTAAGCGCGTACGCAAAGTCGCCGCGCCAGCCACTGGTTCCACAAGCAGCGCCAGCGCAGCGCCAGCGGCTGACGGAAAAGGAGAATAATTTATGTTGCAACCCGCGCGTCGAAAGTACCGCAAAGAGCAAAAAGGCCGCAACACCGGCATCGCTACACGGGGCAGCTCGGTCGCGTTTGGTGATTTTGGCCTCAAATGTACCGACCGGGGCCGTTTGACGGCCCGCCAGATCGAAGCCGCACGCCGTGCGATTTCACGCCACGTCAAACGGGGCGGTCGCATCTGGATCCGTGTGTTTCCCGACAAGCCAATTTCCCAAAAGCCTGCCGAGGTTCGCATGGGCAACGGCAAGGGCAACCCCGAGTATTACGTGGCCGAAATCCAGCCCGGCAAGATTGTGTTCGAGATCGTCGGTGTGACCGAAGAGTTGGCCCGTGAAGCGTTTCGTTTGGCGGCTGCCAAGCTGCCGTTGCGCACCACCTTCGTGGCCCGCATGATTGGCCAATAATTCAGGAGCAAATGATATGAAAACGACTGAATTGCGCCAAAAAGACGTTGCTGGTTTGAAGGATGAAGTCAAAGCGCTGCAAAAGGCACACTTCGGCCTGCGCATGCAAAAAGCTACGCAACAACTGAGCAACACTGCGACGCTGCGCTCTGCGCGCCGTGACATCGCCCGTGCCAAGACCATTTTGGTCGAAAAGCAATCCGCAGCGCCTGTTGCAACAACCCCCGCCAAATAAGGAATCACTATGACGGAAGCTAAAAAATCCCTCAAGCGCACCTTGGTCGGCAAGGTGGTCAGCGACAAACGCTCTAAAACCGTCACGGTTTTGATCGAACGTCGTGTCAAACACGAGCTGTACGGCAAGATTGTCGGCAAATCCAGCAAGTACCACGCCCATGACGAAAAGGGCGAGTACAAGATGGGCGACATGATCGAAATCACCGAGAGCCGTCCTATTTCCAAAACCAAGAACTGGGTTGCGACCCGTTTGGTGGAAAAGGCTGCGGCGGTTTAAGTCTTCAAGGCTCATGGGCTGCAAAAGTCATTTAGCCTCATCGCGCGTCATCCAGCGGTATAGAGCGGCCCACCTAGTGTGGGCCGTTTTCAATTGCGTCCTGGTTTTCCATGCACTGTCCCGAGTGCGCGAGCGCAACTTTGCCGGGCACACTAAACTGACGGGCCCGCGTTATTTTACTTTTCAATTATTCAGGAGCTTTTCATGATCAAAGTTGGTGACACCCTTCCCGCAGCCACGCTGATGGAGTTTTCGGAAGTTGAAGGCAATGGCTGTAGCATTGGCCCCAATGCGGTTGACGTGGCCAAGGCCAGCGCTGGCAAGACGATTGCCCTGTTTGCGCTGCCAGGGGCTTTCACGCCCACTTGCTCAGCCAAGCACGTGCCTGGCTACCTTGAGAAGTTCAGCGAACTCAAGGCGGCGGGTGTCGATGAGATCTGGTGCGTCAGCGTCAACGACGCGTTTGTCATGGGTGCGTGGGCACGCGAAACAAAATCTGGCGGCAAAGTGCGCATGCTGGCCGACGGTAGCGCCGCCTTTGCACAGGCGACTGGTCTGACGCTTGACTTGACAGCACGCGGCATGGGTTTGCGCAGCAACCGCTACTCGATGCTGGTCAAGGACGGTAAAGTCAGCTCGCTCAATGTTGAAGCGCCCGGCAAGTTTGAGGTGAGCGACGCTGGCACTATGCTGGCGCAAGCCAAGGCCTGACGGCAAGCGAGCCCCCAGCGGCGTTGATTGCGACGCCCGGCCGGGGGGGGGGGGCGCGTCGACAGGCGCAGTTTCCTGGCGTGCCTTTACGGTTGCACAGGCACGCCTAAAGACGTTTGGGGGCGCGCTTGCAGGCGGTTGTCCCGGCGATGGCAGACTCCCTTAAAGGCGCGCCTTAAGGTAATGTGCCCCCGCAATCGGGTTGTGATAGTAGGGCGGGATTTCCTCAAATCCCAAATCTTCGTAGAGCGCCCGCGCGGCCTCCATGTCACTTAGGGTGTCCAGGAGGACGCAGTTGTATCCCGCAGCGCGGGCGCAATCCAGCGTGATCTCTGCCAGTTGACGCCCCAAACCCAGGCCGCGAAATGTCGGTCGCACGTACAGCCGCTTCATTTCGCAGGCGTTCGGGTAGTCAACCGAGTCAAGTGGCCTGAGCGCGCAACATCCTGCCAGTTGGCCATCAACCAGCGCCGTGAACAGGGCACCGCGCGGTGCGCGATAGTCGCCTGGCAGGTTGGCCAGCTCCGCATCGAAATCCTGAAAACACAGGTCAACGCCGAGTGCTAGCGCATACTCACGAAATATGTCGCCAACCGCAGCGATTTCATGCGCCAGGTCGGGGACAACAATGTCAATCGCCGGGCCTTCCATGGCGCTCAGCATTCCCGGGCCAGTGTTGCGGGTCATAACTTGGGGCTGTAGCCTATCCAGCCAGCTTCACCATGGTCGCAACCAGCCCGGCGCAGACCGCAAAAACCACAGCCGCCAGGGCACGGCTGCGACCATCGTCGCGTGAATTTTCAACCGAATGCACAAGCGACTTGTCGCCATGGATCATGGGGCCGATCAGGTTCTCTTTTTTCTTCACCAGATAAAACAGGACAACAGCAATGTGCAGCAGCACCAACGCCAGCAAAATGTACTTGCCAATGTTCTTGTGGTATCCGGTAAGTGAGCTCACGAGCGCGTTCGACACAAACTTCGACAGCGGCCCCGACGATGCAATGTCATCGTCGCTGAACAGGCCGGTGCCGACCTGTGCGCACAAAAAGAAGAGCAGCGCAAAAACCGACCCCGCGCCCAAGGGGTTGTGCCCGACAGAGTGTTCAGGCCGGCCTTGCCCTTGGAGGTAGCGCACGATGGTGCCGGGTGCATAGATAAACGAGGCGAAACGCGACCAGCGCCCGCCGATCAAACCCCATACCAGGCGGAACAGCAACAGGCTCAAAACGGCATAGCCACAGCGGAAATGCCATGCCATGGCGCTGCCACCCGTCAGGCCGGTCGCGACCATCGCAATAATCAAGGCAAACAGAGCCCAGTGAAAAATGCGGGTAGGAAGGTCCCAGACCCGGGTAGTGTGTGTCATCAAAATCCTCAGTTCCCAAAACCATACTCAGAGCCATCCGCGAAATGACAAGCAAGAATGCCGATCAGTATTTTCCCTAGTGAGCCCGCATTTGTCCCAGGCCGACCGAACTAGTTCGGCAAAAATCGAATCCATCCCACGTGTTCATCATCAACCCAGACAGGAGTCCCATGAAATCCATCGCTACATTCATTCTCGCCGCAGCGGCTGTCACCGTGGCCGTGCCCGCCAGCGCCCAGTTCGCCAAGCCAGAGGATGCCATCAAGTACCGCCAGTCGGCCTTGACCGTGATGGGCGCGCACTTCGGCCGCGTGGCCGGCATGGCGAATGGCCGCATTCCGTTTGACGCCAAGGTGGCGGCAGACAATGCGGCCATTGCCGAGACCATGTCCAAATTGCCTTGGGCTGGATTTGGCGAAGGAACCGACAAGGCCGCCACTACCCGGGCCAAGCCTGAAATCTGGACCGACAACGCCAAGTTCAAGGAAGCCAGCGAGAAAATGCAGGGTGAAATGGTCAAACTTGTTGCGGCTACGAAAACTGGCAATCTGGACACCATCAAGACGGCCGTGGGTGCTACCGGCGGCGCGTGCAAAGGCTGCCACGACAACTTCCGCAAGGAATAATCCCGCCAGCGGAAGGCTTTGCAAAAAAACATGATTGCTATTATTAAAATAGCTAAGTATGTATATACCATAAGGGCTATAGGCTGATTTCATGATTGAAATCAGCCTTTTGCGCGGTCGGACTGACCCGATCAGGTCTGCGCCAGCAGGCTTTCGATCAGGCGGTGCAATTCCGCAAAATCTGGCTCACCCACATAGCGTTTGACGATCTCGCCACGCTTGTTCACCACAAAGCTGGTGGGCGTTAGCTGCACATCGCCCCAGGCTTTGGCAACGCTGCCGGTGTTGTCGATCGCGACGTTGAAGGGCAGCTTGCGGGTCTCGGTATAGTTCACTACATAGCTTGGCGGGTCGTAACGCATGGCGACGGCCATCACGTCAAAGCCCCGGCTGTGAAATTTATCGTAGGCGGCCGTGACCTTGGGCATCTCTGCCACGCAGGTGACGCAGCTTGTAGCCCAGAAGTTGACCAAAGTGACGCGGCCTTTGAGGTCATCGGCGGTTTTGCGTGACCCGTCGAGCAGTACAAAAGTAGACGCCGGCGCTGCCGACGCGGCGGTACTTAAATTAACAATTGCACAGGTTGCCAAAAAGGCGGCGGCAAGCGCAAGATACCAGCTTCGTTTCATACAAGAGGTTTATCCATGGATCGCAGACAGTTTAATTCCGTTTCAACCGCCACCGTGGCGACTCTCATCGCATTGACACACCAGCACGCCCTGGCGCTTTCGCTGGGCGACCTGACCAATGCGGAAGCATCCCAAGGCCTGAAGGCCGCGCTGGAAAAAGGCGCTCTGGCGGCGGTTGGCCTGCTGGGTAAAACAGATGGATTCCTCGGCAACGACAAAGTTCGCATTCCCCTGCCCGGTTTTTTGGAAGATGCTGCGCAACTCCTCAGAACCCTGGGGCAGGGCAAGCGCATCGACGAATTGGTCACGTCCATGAACCGGGCGGCCGAGACGGCGGTTCCGCTGGCCAAAGACCTTCTGGTGGGCGCGGTCAAATCGATGAATGTCAACGATGCGAAAAACATCCTGTCCGGCGGCGAAACGGCGGTCACTGGTTTCTTTGCGGAGAAAACGCGTGCTCCCCTGAGTGTGAGATTCCTGCCCGTGGTCACCGACGCCACCGAAAAAGTAGGCCTGGCCGAAAAATACAACCAGCTCGCTGGCAAGGCGGCGGGCATGGGGCTGATGAAGAAGGAAGACGCCAACATCCAGCAATATGTCACTGGCAAATCGCTGGACGGTTTGTACTTCATGATTGGCGAGGAAGAAAAGAAAATCCGCCAGGACCCGGTGGGTGCCGGCAGTGCCATCCTCAAGAAAGTATTTGGCGCGCTGAAATAAACTTTGACTCATTCCTGGCATTTACCCCGCGCCCCCGGGTGCATAGGCGATTGCGCCACGCTTGAAGCCGCCTTGGCATTGGGCGTTTTTCGCCCGGCAGCCGTGTTGCTGGCGGCCCTGCTGCTTGCCGCCTGCAATCCGGCCCTGAACTGGCGCGAAACCCGCATCAAAGGCTCCGGGCTGTTGACCATGCTGCCCTGCAAGCCGGATGAAGGCGCTCGCGTGGTGCCGCTGGGCGGGCGCGACGTCAGTCTGCACATGGTCGGTTGTGATGCAGCCGGGGCAACCTTTGCTGTGGCCTATGCCAACCTCGATAACGCTGCCGCGCCAGACGCCGTTCTGGCGCAGTGGCGCGCTGCCACACTGGCCAACATGGGCGCTGTGGCATCGCGCGAGGTGCCTCTGGGTGCCCCGCCCGGCACCGCGCCCAGTGCCACGGGCAGCACCGGATCAACCGGCCTGATACTCGTCACCGCGCAAGGCCGACGCAAAGACGGCAGCGCCGTCGCCATGCAAGGGGCGTGGTTTGCCAAAGACGCGCAGGTGTTCCATGCGGTTGTGTATGCCGAGCGCATCAGCCCCGAAGTCACCGAGGCATTTTTCTCCGGGCTCAGGTTTCAATGACGGTTTTGTCCCGGCGGGCGGGTATGGCGGTGTTTCTGGCGTTTGCGTTTGCCTACTTTTTTTCGGCGCTGATCCGCGCCATCACGGCCACACTGTCGCCTACGCTGACGCCGGAGTTTGGCCTCAACGCGCGTGATCTGGGCTTGCTGGCTGGCGGCTACTTCTTGGGGTTTGCGGCGACCCAATTACCGCTGGGCGCGTTACTGGACCGCCATGGCCCCAAGCGCGTGATCCTGTGGTTTCTGTCGGTGGCGGTGCTCGGCTGCCTGGCATTTTCAATGGCCACCAGCTTCGCCGGCCTGCTGGCCGCGCGGGTGCTGTGCGGCGTGGGCGTCAGCGCCTGCCTGATGGCACCGCTCACCGGCTACCGGCGCTGGTTTGACGCCACCACCCAGTTGCGCACCAACTCCTGGATGCTGATGAGCGGCTCGCTGGGCATGGTGGCCTCCACCTTGCCCGTGCAGTGGTTGCTGCCTGTGGTGGGCTGGCGCGCGCTGTTTCAGGGCCTGGCCGCGCTGGTGCTGCTGGCGATGGCGGTGATAGCGTGGCTGGTGCCGCGATGGGGCCAGCCGGGCAAGTTGCAAGGACCCCATTCATCAGGCAGCTACGCCGAGGTCTGGCGCCATCCGTACTTTCGGAAAATGATGCCTGTGGGGTTTTTCTGCTACGGCGGCCTGGTTGCGGTGCAATCCCTGTGGGCCGTGCCATGGATGACGCGGGTGGCGGGCTACACGGCGCTGGAGGCAGCCACAGGGCTGTTCTGGATCAACATCGGCATGCTGTGCAGCTTCTGGGCCTGGGGCATGGCCACCCCATGGCTGGCGCGCCACCATTGGAACGCAGAGCGGCTGATGGCGCTGGGCCTGCCTTTCAGCTTTCTGTATTTTGCTATTATTATAGCAGCTGATTATGCAATATTGACGTGGGCTGCGGGCTTTTTTGCCGCCTACTGCATGGCTTGCACCTTTGTCTCATTGGCGCAGCCGGCAGTGGGCATGGCATTTCCGGCAGCGCTGGCCGGGCGCGCCCTGTCGGCTTACAACCTCGTGATTTTTGCAGGCGTGTTTGTGATTCAGTGGGGCATCGGTTTGTTGATTGATGGCTTCAAGGCCTTGGGATTCTCTGAAGTGCGCTCGTTCCAGGGTGCCTTTGCCATCTTTCTGGTGTGCAGCGTCGCCTCGTATGTGCACTTCCTGATTTCAAAAAGCCATAATCCAGAGACGGCAGTGCCCTAACGGCGCGGCAGCCCCTGAACCAACCCATGACCAACGGTATCCTCATCATCGCCCACGCACCGCTGGCCAGCGCGCTGAGGCAATGCGTGCTCCACGTTTTTCAGGACAGCGCAGAGAGCGCGGCCACGGTCCAGGGGATTGACGTTCAGCCCAACGCATCGGCTGATGAAACACTGGCCGCAGCCAAAATAACCCTGTCACAGATGCGCACCACGCACACGCTGGTGCTGACCGACGTGTTTGGCGCAACGCCGTGCAACGTGGCGCAAAAGCTGGTGGATGGCGTTGGCTCCAAGCTGATCGCCGGCGTCAACCTGCCCATGCTGCTGCGCGCCATCACCTACCGCACGGAGACGCTTGACGCCATGATGACGCGCGCCATGGCAGGCGGCACGCAGGGCGTGATGCAGGTGGCCGTTGCAGCGCCGCAAAACCAGGTAAGAAAAAAGAATGATCAAGACATCCATCAGCATCAGCAATAAGCTCGGCCTGCACGCACGTGCGTCGGCCAAACTCACCAAGCTGGCCGGCAGCTTCCCGTGCGAAGTGTGGGTCGCCAAGGGCGAGCGCCGCGTCAACGCCAAAAGCATCATGGGCGTGATGATGCTGGCCGCTGGCATTGGCAGC
>JAYVNK010000540.1:0-2937 GCA_043758475.1 Comamonadaceae bacterium
GTTGAACGAGAAGTTGAACGAGACCTGCCCAGTGCTGCCAAAGTCACCGGTGCCGGCTAGCCTGCCCTGGCGCCACTTCCTTCTGGCGCTGGCTGTGGCGGCAGTTTGGGGCAGCAATTTTGCGATCATCAAGGTGGTGCTGGGGACGTTGCCGCCGCTGCTGTTTGTGGCGCTTCGCTTTGCATTCGCGTTTTTTCCGGCCCTGTTCTTTGTGAAACCGCCGGCCGTGCATTGGCGCAACCTGGCGCTGTACGGGCTGCTGATCGGTGTCGGGCAATTTGGCTTGATGTACTTCGCCATCAATGGCCACATTTCACCCGGCCTGGCCTCACTCGTCATCCAGACCCAGGTGTTTTTCACCATTGGCCTGTCCATCTGGCTGGCGCGGGAGCGGTTGCGCGCCTATCAGTGGGGGGGCCTGCTGTTGGCAACCGGGGGCATCGCCGTTATCGTGTTGCACACCGATGGCAGCACCACGGTATTTGGGCTGGCGCTGGTGCTGCTGGGTGCGCTTTCATTGGCCGTGGGCAACATGACTGCAATGCGCGCAGCCCCGTCCAGCATCCTGGCCTACGTGGTGTGGTCCAGCGCATTTGCGGTGCCGCCGCTGCTGGCGCTCTCCTTGCTATTTGAAGGCTGGGACGCGGTGTCTGCCGGGCTGCGCCATGCCAGCGTTGCCACTTGGGGTGCCGTGCTGTGGCAGGCCTGGGGCAATACGCTGTTCGGCTATGCGGCGTGGGGCTGGCTGCTGGCGCGCCACCCGGCAGCCACCATCTCGCCGATGGCGCTGCTGGTGCCGGTGTTTGGCATGGCGACGGCGACGCTGTGGCTGGCCGAGCCATTGCCGGGCTGGAAGCTGGCTGCAGCGGGTTTGGTGATGTCAGGGCTGGCGTTGAATCTGCTGTGGCCACGCTTGAGGGCTGTGTTCGGTTAGGCCGGTGAGCCACAAACTGGCTTGACTCGCACGCCACGTTCATCTCGATCCGCTGGCCGTTAATAAACCAGATCAGCGAAGGCGGATGTATATTGCGGCCATGAACACCCATCGTCCCCATCAGGTCTCCGACCTAGTCCGCCTCGCCACTGCCGCCATGTCAGAGCGCGGCTTGCAACCCGAGTTCTCGAAGGCGGTTGACCAGCAACTCGCGGCCATCACCGGCCCCGGGCACGAGTCTGGCGCTGACATTCGGGATCTCACCGGCCTGCTGTGGTGCTCCATCGACAATGACGATTCGCGCGACCTGGACCAGCTCACCGTGTGCGAGGTGCTGCCCCAGGGCAACGTGAAGCTCTTTGTGGCGATTGCCGACGTGGATACGCTGGTCAAAAAAGGCACGCCGATTGACGAGCATGCCCGCTTCAACACCACGTCGGTCTACACGTCAGCGCGCATCTTCCCGATGCTGCCCGAGCGCCTGTCCACCGACTTGACTTCACTCAACCCCAATGAAGACCGGCTGGCGATGGTGACCGAGATGGTCTTCAATGCCGATGCCTCCCTGGCCGGCGCCACGGTGTACCGCGCACGGGTGCGCAGCAAGGCCAAGCTGGCCTACGACTCTGTGAGTTCGTGGATTGAAGGCCAGTCCGCGTTGCCCGCTGCTGCTGCGGCTGTGCCGGGCATGGAGGCGCAACTGCGCACGCAGGATTCTGTAGCCCAGCAATTGCGTGCACGTAGGCGTGCCGAGGGCTCGCTCGAATTTAAAACCTTCCAGCCGCATGCCGTGTTTGATGGCGACGCGGTGGTCGATATCCGCCAGCAAGAACAAAACCGCGCACGCCAGCTCATCGAAGAAGTGATGATCGCCACCAACGGCTGCACCGCGCGCTTTCTGGCGGGCAGAAGCGTTGCGTCTTTGCGCCGCGTGGTGCGCTCGCCTGAGCGCTGGTTGCGGATTGTGGGCGTTGCCAAAGAGTACGGCGAGGTGCTGCCGCCCGAGCCCGATTCCAAGGCGCTTGAAGCCTTTCTGGCCAAACGACACCTGGCTGACCCGCTGCGCTTTCCTGATCTGTCTTTGGTCATTGTCAAGCTCATGGGCCGTGGCGAGTACGTGGTGGAGGCGCCCGGTGGCGCACCGATTGGCCACTTTGGCCTGGCGGTGCGCGACTACACCCATTCCACTGCGCCCAACCGCCGCTTCCCGGACCTGATCACCTCGCGTTTGCTGAAGGCCACTTTGTCAAACCAGCCTACGCCGTATTCCAACGCCGAGTTGGGCGAATTGGCCCTGCACTGTACGCGCCAGGAGGATGGTGCCAACAAGGTGGAGCGCCAGTTGCGCAAGTCCGAAGCCGCGCTGCTGCTTGAATCGCGCATTGGACAGCGCTTTGATGGCGTGGTCACCGGGGCGTCTGCTGATGGCGTGTGGGTGCGGGTGTTCACACCGCCCGCTGAGGGCAAGCTGGTCACCACCTCGCCCGGCTTCAAGGTAGGGGACAAGGTGCGCGTCAAGCTGGTGTCAACCAATGTGGAGCGGGGGTTTATTGATTTTGTTTTGGGGGATTGACCATAATTTGTGCCTCTAGCCGTTGTGGAATATGCATAGGTAGCTATCAAAAACATATCAATCTGGTTTTGCGATGCCGATGGGCGTTAGCGACACCATCAAGGTTTGGGAAAAATCTCAAACGCTTGCAGTGCTGGCGGCACACAGCAGCAGCTCGTTCGGGCCGACCCATCCTGCAGGCGTGGTGAAGGCTTCCAGTTGCGCTTCAATGTCACGCCATACGCCGTTTTGAGCCTCTGGCGACAGAGACCCCAGAATCTCCATGATGGGCGAGCCTGATGTGCGCACAAAGTCAACATAGTGGCGTACCGTGGGCGCCCAAAACTGTGCTGCCAATGGCGTGACGCTAATGTCGGCAAAGCCTGCTGTATGCAGCAGTTGCGCCAGCAGCCCTGGCCGGCCCAGGCTCATCAGGGTGCCAGGCTCGAAG
>JAYVNK010000541.1:0-2936 GCA_043758475.1 Comamonadaceae bacterium
GAACGATCCCTACGCACCTACAGGGAATCGCCCCGACCGGGACATGAATCGAAGTCCCACAATCGCCACTGACCGGGGGCAGTTCGGCAAAAAGCCGGACGCACCGATATTGATTCGTCAAGAAGTAAAGGTGCAAGACTCGGACGACATATATACCGAGTTGAAGAAGCTCAAAGAGCTACTCGACGCGAAGATCATCACGCAGGAAGAATTTGAAGCCCGCAAAAAGAAAATACTCGCGAAGTAGGCGGGTGAGGGTAATCGGGGGTCAGATTAAAATTACCACAATCCAAAACCGCGCCAGTGTTCATGCAGCGTGCGGCAGATGGTGAAAAGGAAGCCGACTCAACCAGAGCATCTCACCTTCGATGGCTCTGCCGCTTGTTTGAGCATACAAAACACCTCCAGCCCCATAAATACCTGCGCAAGCAGCTATCAAATAAATAGCGACAAAAGCATGACCGTTAGACGATGGCGCTACCGGTCTTTGATGACCGCACCGGTCTCGCGGTCAAACCGCACCACGCGTGCCCGGCCGTTCTGGCCCGGAAAATCGTCGAACACGGCGCGCACCAGATAAGGAACGATCTGCGGCAGGTGGTCGCCTCGGCCTTCTCCTTCAAAGATCGCGCGAGACTCAAACACCGTGCGCGGTTTGCCGGGTGGGTTGCCCTGTGAATCGAGCAGCCGCAGCTGCAGCGTGCTGGTCTGCCGGGTGGTGTTGATCTGGCGGTCGCCGACGTAGCGCGGACCGAACGGGTCCAGCGTCCAGAAACCCGGAAAAATGCGACCAGCCGAATCGCGGTAACCCGGCACGTAGACATAGTTGTCCTGGTAAATCGGCTGCAGATAGGTCATCTGCTCGCTGCGGTTGCTGGTGTTCACGTCCACCTGAATGCGGCCGACCTGACCGGCCGGTGCGCGCAGCAGGCCGCGCTTTTCAAGCTCCGCCTGCACATGGCCTTCGTAGCTGGCTTGCTCCAGTTCACGCGTGTTGTCGGTGCGGCTGACAAAGCTGAATGTGCTGCCTGCCACATTCGCCGGCCACTGGTTAAAGCTGGTGACGCGTGTCGTGATAGGGCTGGCGCAGGCGCCAAGCAGGGCCAGTGCAAGCGCCGCAAAACCAATTTTCGCAAGTTGCCCAAGGCGAAGGCTGGTGTGCCTGAAAGTAGAGGGTTTCATCAAACTTAGGATACCGCAGGCCTCGCATTTGTTCCGTCTGGCCGAATGCTCTCAAGTAAAGTCGGGCAGCTTTGGCCCGGGCAAAGTGAAAAATGCTTACAGCGACTGCCGACAGACAGCAGCAACATTACATTCTCAAGAGGAGACGATCATGAAATGGGAAGGCAATCGGGAATCAGACAACGTCGAAGACCGGCGTAGCGACGGCGGCGGACAGGGTTTCGGCGGCGGCGGCGGACTGTTCGGCGGCCGCAACATCGGCATTGGCACCATCGTGGTGGCGCTGGTCGGTGGCTGGATTTTCGGCATCAACCCACTGACCATCTTGAATTTGCTCAGCGGTGGCGGCGCGCCGACGGCGCAGGTGCAGCGGCAACAGCCGGGCCAGTCGCAGCGCCCGCCGGCGGATGACCGCATGGCCAAGTTTGTATCGACCGTGCTGGCCGACACCGAAGATGTCTGGAAAGATGTTTTTGCGAAGAGTGGCAGCACCTACAAAGAGCCTCGGCTGGTGCTGTTCCGGGGCGCCACGCAAACAGCCTGCGGCCAGGGGCAGGCGGCAATGGGGCCGTTTTATTGCCCGGGCGACCAGAAGGTCTACATCGACCTTGGTTTTTACGAAACGCTGACGCGCCAGCTCGGTGCGCCCGGCGACTTCGCCCAGGCCTATGTGATTGCGCACGAGGTCGGCCACCATGTGCAAAACCTGCTTGGCATCAGCGGCAAGATGGACGCGATGCGCGGCCGCGTCAGCAAGGTTGAATACAACGCGCTGAGCGTGCGGCTCGAGCTGCAGGCCGACTGCTTTGCCGGCCTGTGGGCGCAAAAGGCGCAAACCTCACGGCAAATTCTTGAAAAAGGCGATATCGAAGAAGCCATGAACGCCGCCGCCAAAATTGGTGACGATGCGCTGCAGCGCGGCAGCAGTGGCGCCGTGGTGCCGGAGAGTTTCACCCATGGCACCAGCGCGCAGCGCCAGCGCTGGTTTGACACCGGCTTCAAAACCGGCAGCGTAAAAGCCTGCGACACCTTCAGCGCCCGGAATTTATAGAAAATTTACATCAAACAGCCTTCTAGCCCTCGTGATGCGTGCGTAAGTAGCTACTAAAGTAATAGCAACTGGCGCTGGCCTGTCTGCTGCTACCAAACCGGCGGCAGACCGTGTCGGCGGCAGGCCCGCCGAAAATTCAATATTCGGCCCGAAGTGCGACAATAGCCGGTTGAGCAAGCCCTGCACTACGTCCTGCCAAACCCGCGCGATATTTAGTCGCGTGGCTTGGAGAGCCCGCAGCGCAAGCTTTACTGCCACCTGCAGCAAGCAAGTGGCGACACCATGCGCCCTGGCGATCCATTCCCTGGATTTGCGCGCCACAACCTGCCAGAGTGACTAGCCCGAGAGCAGAGCTTTCTTCCATGACATCATCTTTTTCCAATCTTTCGCTGGCAGAACCGCTGGCCCGTGCCGTCGCCGAAATGGGCTACGAAACCATGACACCGATCCAGGAGCAGGCCATTCCGGTCGTGTTGCAGGGCAAGGACGTGATGGGCGCCGCGCAAACCGGTACCGGTAAAACCGCCGCCTTCGCCTTGCCGCTGCTGCAGCGCATGATGAAGCATGAAAACCCATCGACGTCACCAGCGCGTCATCCGGTGCGGGCGCTGGTGCTGCTGCCGACGCGCGAACTGGCGGTACAGGTGGCCGAGCAGGTCAAGCTGTATGCCAAATACACCAACCTGAACAGCGCGGTGGTGTT
>JAYVNK010000542.1:0-9106 GCA_043758475.1 Comamonadaceae bacterium
GCCCAGGTGGCCGGTGCAGCCACGTATGTCGATGACATTGCCGAGGTGAAAGGCACGCTGTACGCTGCCCCGGTGATGTCCAACATCGCTCATGGCAAGCTGCTGGGCGTGGACTGCACCGCCGCCCTGGCCATGCCCGGCGTGCGTGACGTGATTCTGGCCCGCGACGTGCCAGGCAACCGCATGCTGGCGGCTTTTGCGGGCGACGAGCCGATCTTTGCTTTTGATACCGTGCAGCACATCGGCCAGGTGGTCGGCCTGGTGGTAGCCGACAGCGCGATGGAAGCTCGCCGCGCCGCACGCAAGGTCAAGCTCAACATCGAAGCCCTGCCTGCCGTGCTCACGGTGCAGGACGCGCTGAAGGCGCAGAGCTACGTGCTGCCACCAGTGTTTGTCAACCGTGGCGACGCGGCGGCGGCATTGGCCCGCGCACCGCACACGCTGCATGGCACGCTTGAAGTCGGTGGCCAGGAGCACTTTTACCTGGAAGGCCAGGTGGCTTACGTGCTGCCGCAGGAGCAGCAGCAATGGCTGATCCATTCCAGCACGCAGCACCCCGGCGAGGTGCAGCACTGGGTGGCGCACGCGCTGGGGCTGGACAACCACGCGGTGCGGGTCGAATGCCGCCGCATGGGGGGAGGATTTGGCGGCAAGGAAACCCAGGCCGGGCATCTGGCGGTGTGGGCGGCCGTTGCCGCGTTCAAACTGAAACGCCCGGTCAAGCTGCGGCTGGACCGCGACGACGATTTCATGATCACCGGCAAGCGCCATCCGTTTGCGTTTGAATACACCGCAGGTTTTGACGATACCAGCCGGCTGTGCGGGCTCAAGCTGATGATGGCCGTCAACTGCGGCTTCAGCGCCGACCTGTCGGGCCCCGTGGCTGACCGTGCCATCTTCCATGCCGACAACGCGTATTTTCTGCAAGACGTGGCGATTGCATCGTACCGCTGCAAGCTCAACACCCAGAGCCACACCGCCTTTCGCGGCTTTGGCGGGCCGCAGGGCATGATCGTGATCGAGGCCATCATGGGCGACATTGCACGGCACCTCAAGCTGGACCCGCTGGATGTGCGGCTGCGCAACTTGTACAGCGATGAAGTGATTGTGCCGGTGGCCGGTACAGCGTCTGGAAGCAGGGAAAGCCGCCGTAACACAACCCACTACCAGATGCAGGTCGAAGACAACATCGTTCTTCCATTACTATTAACACTAGAGCACACTTCACACTACAGACAAGGGCAAGAGGCCGTTTTGGCATGGAACCAGCGCAATTCCGTGATCAAGCGCGGCATCGCCCTCACCCCGGTCAAATTTGGCATCAGCTTTACCGCCACGCTGTTCAACCAGGCCGGGGCGCTGGTGCATGTGTACACCGATGGCAGCGTGCAGGTGAACCACGGTGGCACCGAGATGGGCCAGGGCCTGAACACCAAGGTCTGCCAGATCGTGGCCGACGAGTTGGGCGTGCCGTTTGAGCGGGTTTTGACCACTGCCAGCGACACCAGCAAGATCCCCAACGCATCCGCCACGGCCGCATCGGCAGGCACCGACCTCAATGGCCGCGCCGCGCAGTTGGCAGCGCGCCATGTGCGTGACAACCTGGCGGCTTTTGTGTGCGGGCTGGACGGCTGCGGCGCGGGTGCCATCCGTTTTGAGGCCGGGCAGGTGCACTCGCCCAAAGCCACGCGCTCGTTCGACGATGTGGTCAAGCTGGCCTACGCCCACCGCATCCAGCTGTGGAGCGATGGCTTTTACCGCACGCCCAAAATCCACTACGACAAAACCACCCTGACGGGCCGGCCGTTTTACTACTTTGCGTATGGCGCAGCCTGCACCGAAGTGGCCATCGACACCCTGACTGGCGAGAGCCGCGTGCTCAAAGTTGACATCCTGCACGACGTGGGCCGCAGCATCAACCCGGCCATCGACATCGGCCAGATTGAAGGCGGCTTTGTGCAAGGCATGGGCTGGCTCACCACCGAGCAACTGGTGTGGAACACAGAAGGCCACCTGAGCACCCACGCCCCCAGCACCTACAAAATACCCACCGCAGGCGACGTGCCCGGGCACTTCAAGGTCGACCTGTGGCCCGAGCCGAACCGCGAAGACAACGTGTTCGGCAGCAAGGCCGTGGGCGAGCCGCCCTTGATGCTGGCGATCAGCGTGTTTGAGGCGCTGAGGGATGCGGTGGCGAATGCGCGGGAAGGCCCGCTTAGCGCGTCCCGAGGGCACAGGCCATCCGTGCAGTTGACCGCGCCTGCGACGGCAGAGAATGTGCTGAAGGCGCTGGGGACTTGAATCGATTCTGGTAGCAACTTAACCTTGAGTGCCGGTGCCATAATCTGACGTATGGGGCTACCACAACCAATTCACAAAATGACCGCGCAGGAGTTTTCTGCGTGGGAGATCGATGAGCCTGAGCGCCACGAGTTCTTTCGGGGCGAAGTTTTCAGGGTCTTTGGTATGGGTGGTGCAAGGCGGGAACATGTCCGGATTTCGGGCAACTGTTACTCGGCAATCGACCGACACCTCAGCGGAACACCCTGTCAGGCTTTCATGGCAGACATGAAAATTCGCGTGGAAGCCACGGGCGACATGTTCTACCCCGACGTGCTGGTCACTTGCAATCCCCACGATCTGACGGCATCGCTGGAAATGCAGCACCCCAAATTGATCATTGAAGTGCTTTCGCCCTCTACCGCCACGTTTGACCGGGGCGACAAATTTCTGACCTACCGCCGCATCGAGGCACTGGAAGAATACGCCTTGGTGGACCCTCACGCTAAAAGTTTTGAGGTCTACCGCAAGCAGGCAAATGGCGTTGATTGGCTCCTGTCACCAGGGCGGTTTGACGAAGGCCTGGTGCTTCAAAGCATCGCACTGACGATACCCAGCGCAACGCTGTTCAAAAACGTTTAGCCGCGCGTCCGTCGTTGTTCTGCACGCGGTGCGGCGCGACGCAATACGGTAAGTAGACGCAGCTGCCGGAGCTGCCTCAGTCAAAGATCACTCGGGTCAACCTCAAACAACTGCGCGGATGCAGCGACGCCATTGCAAAGTGATGGGTTCTTCGAGGTGGGGTCACGGATTCAGGTTAAAGCCGTGCGGGCTCTGGGGTTCAAGTCATTTGGCGAAGAAATTTACTGCGCCTGGATTATCGATTGCCTTAGCCCTTACACTTTACAGCGCAACAGCGTAACTTTCGGAGAACAATTTGTCAGCGGAGTTCATTCTTGAAACGCGAGGTCTGACCAAAGAGTTCAAGGGCTTTGTTGCGGTCAACAACGTCAACCTCAAAGTGCAGCGCGGCCATATACATGCACTTATCGGACCAAACGGCGCTGGCAAGACGACATTCTTCAACCTGTTGACCAAATTTTTGCGACCAACCAAGGGCATCATTGAGTTCAACGGCATCGACATAACGAGCGAAAGTCCGGCCCAGACGGCGCGACGCGGCATCGTCCGCTCATTTCAGATTTCGGCGGTGTTCCCGCACATGACGGTGCTTGAGAATGTGCGTGCAGCGCTGCAGCGAAACCTCGGCACCTCGTTTCACTTCTGGAAGGCCGAAGACACGCTGTTTCATCTGCATGACCGCGCCCGCGCCCTTCTGGCCGAAGTCGACTTGAGCCAGTTCGCCGATGAGCTGACGGTGAATTTACCCTACGGCCGCAAGCGCGCGCTGGAACTGGCCACCACGCTGGCGCTCGAACCCGAACTGATGCTGCTCGACGAACCGACTCAGGGCATGGGCCATGAAGACGTTGATCGGGTCACGCAGTTGATCAAAAAGGTATCGGCCGGCCGCACGATTTTGATGGTGGAGCACAACATGAATGTGGTGTCCAGCATCGCCGACCGCATCACGGTGCTGCAGCGCGGCGCAATCATTGCTGACGGGCCTTACGCCGAGGTATCGAAAAATCCGCTGGTGATGGAGGCTTACATGGGCACGTCCGCCACAGAACTGCAAGGTGTACATTGATCACCCCCACGCTCGTCACTTCGTGTACTTCCCTGCCCCCCGAGGGGGCTAATTTTTCTTGGGGCGGCCCGTCGAAAAATTTCTCAGTCGGTGCTTCGCAATGACCAAAGAACTCCTGAAAATCGAAGACCTGCACACTTGGTACGGCGAGTCGCACATCCTGCATGGCGTGAACCTGAGCGTCCATGAAGGCGAAGTCGTGACACTGCTGGGCCGCAACGGCGCAGGCCGCACCACCACGCTGCGCGCCATCGTCGGCATGACCGGCGCGCGCAAGGGTTCCATCCAGATCAACGGCGAAGAAGCCATCAAGCTGGCGCCGCACAAGGTGGCGCGCCTGGGCATTGGTTACTGCCCGGAAGAGCGCGGCATTTTTGCCAGTTTGTCGGCAGAAGAGAACCTGCTTCTGCCGCCCGTCATATCGCCCGGCGGAATGAGCATTGACGAAATCTACGCCATGTTCCCGAACCTGAAAGAGCGCGCCAGCAGCCCCGGTACGCGGCTGTCGGGCGGAGAGCAGCAGATGCTGGCTGTGGCCCGCATCTTGCGCACCGGCGCGCGGCTGCTGCTGCTCGATGAAATCTCCGAAGGCCTGGCGCCCGTCATCGTGCAGAAGCTGGCCGAGATGATTCTGACCTTGAAAGCACGCGGCTACACCATCGTGCTGGTCGAACAAAATTTCCGATTCGCCGCGCCGCTGGCCGACCGCTTCTACGTGATGGAGCACGGCCGCATCGTCAAGCAGTTTGCACACGGAGAGCTGGCGGACAACACCGAGATGCTGCACGAATACCTCGGCGTTTGAGCCGCCCGCTGATTTTTCCGTTTTACCTTTTACTCAACCCCGTCAGGAGAATTTCATGAAGATCAAAAAACTCATCGCTTCGATGACCCTCGGCCTTGGTGCCCTGGCTGCTGCGCCCGCGTTTGCGCAGGGCACCGGCCCGGTCAAGATCGGCTTCATCACCGACATGTCCGGCTTGTATGCCGACATCGACGGCCCGGCCGGCGGCGAGATGATCAAGTGGGCCGCGCAAGACTTCGGCGGCAAGGTGCTGGGCCGGCCGATCGAGGTGTTGACCGCCGACCACCAGAACAAGGCCGACGTGGCGTCGTCCAAGGCGCGTGAATGGGTCGACAAAGACGGCCTGTCAATGCTGATTGGCGGCACCAGCTCCGGCACGGCGATTGCCATGGCCAAGGTCATGGCTGAGAAAAAGCGCCCCTTCATCGCCATTGGCGCCGGCTCGGCCCGGCTGACCAACGAAGACTGCACGCCCTATACCGTCCATTACGCCTACGACACGGTTGCACTGGCCAAGGTGGCGGGTACCGCAATGGTCAAGGCTGGCAACAAAAACTGGTTCTTCCTGACCGCTGATTACGCATTTGGCTATTCGCTTGAAGGCGACGCTTCCGCCGTGGTCAAAGCCAATGGCGGCACGGTAGCGGGTGCCGTGCGTCACCCGCTTAATGCGTCTGACTTCTCTTCGTTCCTGCTGCAGGCGCAGGCCTCAAAAGCACAAATTCTGGCACTGGCCAATGCTGGCGGCGACACCATCAATTCGATGAAAGCGGCCAAGGAATTCGGCATCACCAAGACCATGAAGGTCGCAGGTCTGCTGGTGTTCATCAACGACGTGCACAGCCTGGGCCTGGCCAACACCGAAGGCCTGCAACTGGCTGACAGCTGGTACTGGAACCAGGACGACGCGTCACGCGCATTTGCCAAACGCTTCTTTGCCAAATACAAGCGCATGCCCTCAAGCATCCAGGCGGCCGACTATTCAGCCACTACCAGCTACCTCAAAGCCGTGCAAACCGCCGGCACCACCGACGCCGACAAGGTCATGTCCACGCTCAAGGGCATGAAGATCGACGACTTCTACAACAAGGGTGCCATCCGCGCCGACGGCCGCATGATTCATGACATGTACCTGTTTGAAGTCAAAAACTCCAAAGAATCCATCACCCCATGGGACTACTACAAAACCATGGCCAAGGTTCCGGGCGATCAGGCTTTCACGACGATTGCCGATTCCAAGTGCGCTTTGGTCAAGAAGTAATTTGATTGACTGATGACTGGCCGCACAAGCGGCTGGTCATGTTTTTATTGGGCGCTCATGGAAATCTTCGGCATCCCCCTTCAAGCCTTTCTGGGCCAGCTCCTTCTGGGCCTGGTCAATGGCGCGTTCTATGCGCTGCTCAGCCTCGGGCTGGCGGTGATCTTCGGCTTGCTAGGCATTGTGAATTTCGCGCACGGCGCGCTGTACATGCTGGGTGCATTCGCTGCCTGGATCATGCTCGACCAGCTGGGCATCAATTACTGGGCCGCGCTGATTCTGGCGCCGCTCACCGTCGGCGTGATCGGGGTGGTGATCGAGCGGCTGTTTCTGCGGCACCTCTACAAGCTCGACGAGATTTACGGTCTGCTGCTGACCTTCGGGCTGACGCTGATTGCCGAGGGAATTTTCCGCGAACTCTATGGCGTGTCGGGCCAGAACTACCCGGTGCCTGAACTGCTGTCAGGCGCCACCAACCTCGGCTTCATGGTGCTGCCCAACTACCGCGCCTGGGTGGTGCTGGTTTCGCTGGTCGTGTGCATTGGCACCTGGTACCTGATCGAACGCACACGGCTCGGTGCCTACCTGCGCGCCGGCACCGAAAACGCACCGCTGGTGCAGGCGTTCGGCATCAACGTGCCGATGATGGTCATGCTGACCTACGGCGCGGGCGCCGCGCTGGCAGCCCTGGCCGGTGTGCTGGCCGCGCCGATCATTCAGGTCAACCCGTTGATGGGGTCGAATCTCATCATCGTGGTGTTTGCCGTGGTCGTGATCGGTGGCATGGGCTCCATCCTCGGCTCGGTGATTACCGGCCTGGGACTGGGCCTTTTGGAAGGTATGACGCGCGTGTTTTACCCGGAGGCATCGAGCATCGTGGTGTTTGTGGTAATGGTGCTGGTGCTCATGGTCAGACCCGCCGGCCTGTTTGGTAAAGAGGCTTGATTTCATGACTGCAATCTCCAACAAGCCCGCGATGGCCAAAGCTGCCAAGACCATCCGTATCACCTACATCGCCCTGCTGGCGCTGGCGCTGCTGGCACCGATGCTGGGCCTGTACCCGGTCTTCGTGATGAAGCTGCTCTGCTTTGCACTGTTCGCCTGCGCCTTCAATCTGCTGCTGGGGTTTACCGGTCTGCTGTCGTTCGGTCACGCGGCGTTTTTCGGTTCGGCAGCTTACATCACCGGCTATCTGGTCAAGGCGCAGAGCTGGACGCCTGAAACCGCGATTCTGGCCGGTACTGTCGGTGCCGGGCTGATCGGGCTGGTCGTCGGCGCCGTCGCCATTCGCCGCCAGGGCATTTACTTCGCGATGATCACGCTGGCCATTGCACAGATGATTTACTTCGTCTGCGTGCAGGTGCCATTCACCGGCGGCGAAGACGGCCTGCAGGGCGTGCCGCGCGGCAAGCTGTTCGGCGCGTTCTCGCTCGAATCCGACACGGTGATGTATTACTTCGTGGTGGCGGTGTTCGTGCTGTGCTTTCTGTTCATTTCGCGCATCGTCAATTCGCCTTTCGGCCAAGTGCTGAAAATGATTCGCGAAAACGAACCCCGCGCCGTTTCGCTCGGCTACCAGGTTGACCGCTACAAGCTGCTGGCCTTTGTGCTGTCGAGCGCGCTGGCCGGTCTGGCCGGTTCGCTGAAAACGCTGGTGATGGGTTTTGCCACGCTGTCTGACGTGCACTGGTCAATGTCGGGCGAGGTTATTTTGATGACCTTGCTGGGCGGCGTCGGCACGTTCTTCGGCCCGGTGTTCGGCGCCGGCACCGTGATCTCGCTGCAAAATCTGCTGGCCGACAAGGTCGGCTCGTGGGTCACGGTGATCATTGGCGTGATTTTCGTGATCTGCGTGCTGGCGTTCCGCAAGGGCGTGGTCGGTGAATTGCACGCGTTGCTCGAGCGTCGGCGGCGTGCCGCGACAGCGTCGAACGCATAAACCTCGATCAACGCCGATCCGGCAAGGTCGGGCGATGGCATGGATTGGTTTCTACCGAACCCAATCCCACCCCATCATCAGCACAGCTGCCGCCATCACCGCCGTACCCAGCCAGCCAAACCAGCGCGTTTTTCGGCCTGAGGTGAATGGTCCCATGACTTCTTTTTTGCTGGCCAGCCACATCAGCCCCACCATGATCGGCACGGCCACCACGCCGTTGATCACGGCGCTCCAGTAGAGTGCTTTCATGGGGTCAATCGGCGTGAAATCCAGGCCCGTGCCCACCAGGGTGGCCAGCGCGATGATGCTGTAGAAGCGTTTGGCCTCAAACCATTGCCGCTCCAGCCCTTCCGGCCAGCCGAAGGCCTCAGCGACCGCATAGGCGGCCGATGAGGCCAGCACAGGCACCGCCAGCAGACCTGTGGCGATGATGCCGCCTGCAAACAGCGCAAAGGCAAAATCACCGGCCAACGGACGCAGGGCCTGTGCAGCCTGCGCGGCGGAAGTGACATCGGTCACCCCGGCGCTGTGCAGCACCACGGCACCCATCAGCATGACGAAGAACGCGATGCCATTGGAAAACAGCATGCCGATCATGGTGTCCTGCTTTACGCGGCGCAGGTCGCTGCGCACCTTCTGATCAGACCCACGCTGCCCGCCGCGCAAGCGCAGCTCCTCCACTTCCTGCGAAGCCTGCCAGAAGAAAAGGTAGGGTGAGATCGTCGTGCCCAGCACCGCCACAATCGTCATCCAGTACGCCGAAGACCACTGCAACCGGGGCAGCACCAGGTCACGCAACACCTGCCCCCACGGCACGTGGACGGTGAACACGGCAGCCACGTAGGCAAACAGCGTGAGCGTGAGCCATTTCAGAAGCGGTGCCAGGCGCCGATACGGCACCAGCACCTGAAGCGCCAAGGTGATGATGCCCACAAGGACCGAATACAGGTGTGCCGGCCCCCCAACCACCAACTGAATGGCGCCGCCCATGGCAGACACATCCGCCGCAATGTTGATGATGTTCGCTGTAACCAGCAGCAACACCATGCTCACCAGAAACCAGCGCGGTGTGTGCTCACGCAGATTCGCGGCCACGCCCTTGCCGGTGACCCG
>JAYVNK010000543.1:0-2919 GCA_043758475.1 Comamonadaceae bacterium
CACCGTCTCAACCTGGAGCACGTCTCGGGCTTGTCGCAACAGGCGGTGGTGCAAGATGTGGCGGCCAAGGTGCTGTGCGACAACTTGCAAGCATTGACCACCCTGAGCGCCAACGACAACGCCGACCTGGCGCAATCGGCTGGCATCAACCGTGCCTATGTGCACACCGCCCTGAAGCCTTTGCTGCCTGCGCTGCTGCTGGGGAAGAAGGTTGCCAAGATGTTGCGCGTGGTGCTGCAGTTGGTGGCAAAGCACACCTACGTTCATCGCAAAAAGCTGTCCAAACTCCGCACGCCCGGACCGAAGCCACATCATCGCGCCGCCCGCTGCCCAGTGCACGCGCAATGCTGGACGCAATGCCGCCGCCCATCGCGCCGTTGGACGTCATCTGCATCAACATCACCAGCGGAAACACCAACGCCATGCCGGCCAAAGCGTCGGTGCCCAGCTTGCCGACGAAATAGGTCTCGATCAGGCCCACTGCGGCCTGGGAAAACATCACCAGCACGTTGGGTGCGCCCAGCTTGAGCAGGGTGCGGGCAATGGGTGCCTCCAGCAGCAGGCGGGTTCTGGGGTCCATGGCTCAGGCGGTAAGACGCTGTGAAGTCACGCGGACTTGGCAGACGACCGCACTGCAGGTTCCTCGCGGATGGGCAGGTGGATCAGCGCTGCGCCGATGGCCAGCACAATGTCGATGTACCAGACCCAGTCGAAGCTGCCGGTTGCCTCGAATACCCTGCCGCCCACGTAAGCGCCCAGAAACCCGCCCACCTGGTGCGTCAGCATGACGATGCCAAACAGGGTGGCCATGTTGGCAGTGCCAAAAAACTTGTTCACCAAACCGGCAGTAGGTGGCACGGTGCTGAGGAAAGTCAAACCCATGACCGCTGCAAACACCAGCAACACAGGCCCGGTTTTGGGTGCGAGCAAAAACACGATGACCGCGATGGCACGTGCGGCGTACACCAGCGACAGCAGCGACTTCATGCGCCAGCGCCCTACGGCCCAGCCCATACCCACGCTGCCCACAATGTTGAACAGGCCGAGCATGGCCAGCGCCCATCCGCCCCACTGTGTGGGCAACCCGCACGAGGCCACCACGCCGGGAAGGTGGGTGGCCAGAAACGCCACGTGGAAGCCACACACGAAGAACCCACCGCCCAGCATCAGGTAGCTCGGGTTGCGCAGTGCCTGCCCAATGGCCTGGCCTGCGCTCAACGGCTGTTGAGTTGATGCCGATGGCGCCGCTGCCGCGTGCGCCTGGCCGCGCAGCAAATAGGCCGCAGGCAAAGCCAGCAGAACAAACACGGCCAGCACCTGCATGGCGTTGCCCCAGCCCACGCTGATGATCAACGCAGCTGCGATCGGCGCCATGATGAACTGGCCAAACGAGGCCCCGGCGTTGACGATGCCCACCGCCAGTCCCAGCTTTTCGGGCGGGATCATGCGGGCTGCGGCAGATATCAACACCGCTGGCCCGGCCACACCCGCGCCGCCCGCCGCCAGCACGGCGATGGAGAAAATAAGGCCTGCTGTCGTGGTCATGAACGGTGTGATAAACGTGCCCAGGGCCACCAACAGCATGCCCACCAACAGCACCTTGCCAGGGCCACCTCTGTCGGCAACCGCCCCAGCAAAGGGTTGTGCCAGCCCCCAAAAAATCTGGCCAAAGGCAAACGCCAGGCTGATTTGCGCCAGCCCCAAGCCCGTGGCGGTATTGAGCGGGCTTAAAAACAACCCCATGGTCTGGCGCGTGCCCATGGTCAGCGCGTAGGTGCCTGCGGCGGCCAGCAGCACAAGCCACAAGGCGAGCTGTCTGCGCGGAATGGCGCCCGCCGGGGCGGAAAAAGCGTCAGGCGTCATGGGTGGCTGATTCATGAGGTTTGAGAGGATCTGGCGACCACTTGATCATCGCATGCAATGCCACGATCTGCTTTACATTCAGCCCCTCGGTTTGAGCAGCGCAAAGGACAGCGACGCCACGCAGCACACCATCGCAGCAACCTGCAGCAGCCCCAGGGGCTCGCCGTGCATGAGCGCGCCTGAGACCATGGCCACGACGGGCACCATGATGGATGACAGCCCCGCCACGTTGGCCGGCAGCATGCCCACAATCATGAACCAGCACACGTTGCCCACGCACATCGGCACCAGACTGATGTAGGCGATCACGGCAATGGTCTGCCAGCTGGGCATAAACCAGTGGCCATCGCCAAAAATCAGGGCACCAATCACAGTAGGGACGGCGGTTATCAGCAGTTGCCAGCCAGTCAGCACGATGACAGGCACATCGACCTTGCCGCCTTTCAAAATCAGCGTACCGATGGCCCAACCCAGCCCCGCCACCAGGCCATACACCATGCCCAGCGGCGCGTTGGCATAAGCGGCAAAGCTTGGCACCATCAGCAGCGTGACGGATGCACCGCCCAGCGCTACGGCCATCAGCAGGCGCAGGCTCATCCGTTCTCCCAGAACGGCCCAACTTATCAGCGCTGTCCACAGCGGCATGGTGAACCCGAGCACGGCCGCCTGGCCCGACGGCAACATCACGGCCGCATAGCCCGTGGCAATGTTCCAGACCACGAGGTAGAAAAAAGTGGCGGTGCAAATGACCAGCCAATGCCTGCGCTCAATCACCAGTGACTGGCCGCGCGCTTTGGCCACGAGCAACAGCGAGCAGCCTGCAATCACCACGGCAAATGCGCGGAATGTCCACACCGATATCTCGCGCATGGCAATCGGAAACAGCGGCCAATTGGTGCCCCAGACCAGGGTGAGGATGACCAGCAGGACGAGAGCGCGACGCGGGATGGCGGTGGAAGGCAAACGTATGGGCGCTCGTGTTCGGCGGAGGGTTTTGAAAGCACGGTTTGATTTTGAACTGTGAACGCGGCTGCAAGCGAACTTGCCCGTCCCACT
>JAYVNK010000544.1:0-2910 GCA_043758475.1 Comamonadaceae bacterium
CATCGCAGAGATCAATGCCTCGCCAGTGGTGTTTCGTTGGAACAAGTTCGACCTCGGCGTGGCTTGATATGTATTTGTTTTAATGGAACGAACTACTAGGGCTTTGACGCGCTCAATCAGTACGCTTTGCTGAGCTAGCAGGGCAACAATCAGCTCGTCTTTTTACGCATGGCTTAGGCTGCCAAGGTCTGGTTGGCTTGGTTTCACTGCTATGATTTTTACATACTCTTCTAGGGGATGCTGAGTAGTTACATTTTGTAAGCAAATAGTAGCCGTAGCGAGCATATAACCGTCACTGTTCGCTATTTATTTAAGAGCATTCAGACTTAACGCAGCGGGCAATTGCAGCGTTCAGCCTTCCAGCAAGTTGCCCGCTGCCAAGAGTACCGGCTCGGCCACCGGGTCAAAACTTACGCCAGCCGGGTCTTGGCCTTCCGCAGTGCATCAAGCCGATGCGAGAGGGCGCGTTGAACCAAGGATCACACCTTGTAGTCGAACCGCGGTGAGCGCTTTTCCTTCAAGGATGCGAGCCCTTCTTTCAATTCGGGGCCATTGAACGAAAGTATCTCCAGCGCAGCCGAGTTGTCGAAGGACGGGCCAGCCATACGCAACCAGTTATTGAGCGCGTGCTTGCTCCAGCGGATGGGGCGTTGTGCACCGCGTGCCAGACGCTCGGCTACTTTCACCGATTTGGCTTCCAGTTCATCATCTTCTACACACAACGACACCACGCCTATGCGCTCGGCCTCTTCCCCGGAAAGGGGCTCGCAGGTCAGGATGTAGTACTTTGCCTTGGCCATGCCACACAGCAGCGGCCAGATGAGCGCAGCATGATCCCCCGCTGCTAGGCCAAGGCGGGTGTGACCGTCGATGATGCGGGCAGTTTTTGCGGCAATGGATATGTCTGCGAGCAGCGCTGCAGCCAGGCCCGCGCCAACAGCCGGGCCGTGGATCGCCGAGACGATTGGTTTGGAGCAGTTGATCATGTTGTAGCAAAGTTCGCGAAACTCTTTCAGGGCTGCGGCCTGCATGCTGTAGTCATTCATGATGCGTTCGATCATGCTGTAGTCGCCACCGGCAGAGAACGCAGAGCCAGCGCCGCGGATGATTGCCACATTCACGTCGGGATCCTCATCCACAATTTTCCAAACATTGGTGAGTTCACCATGTGCTTCCCAATTCAGCGAGTTCATGGTTTCCGGACGGTCGAGTGTGATGCGGAGCACGCGTTCAGCGGGCCAATCAAACTTGAGATAGGTAAAACCGGCATATCTAACGTTCATCAAAGTCTCCTTAGGTTACGGGTGGAAAAATATCAGGTTGCTTCTTGCGTCACGTGCTTGCGGGTGGTGGGTGGGATAAACATCTGCTGGTAGTAAAGCGCCTCGCTGCTGCCATTGATGTGTCGCACGATGTCCATTTGCGCGACCCAAGACCCTTCTGCGATGCCGATGTGTTGCGCGATTTCACGCGGCGCATTAATCAATGTCATCGTCTGACTTACGCTACCTCGGGGAACCTGGGCCTCTTGGGCCAGCAACGCTTTGAAGTTCGTGCCGGCAAGTTCTGCTCTGGTACGGGAGGCCAACCCCTGGAAGCGGTCGCCGTCGAAATAAAAACGGTTGAAGACGTCGAACTCGTCATTGACAGTGAGCACGCGGTCCAGCTCAATGATGCTTGCCTTGGCTGTGAAATATTGGCTCCACGGCCCTTCGCGGCTGCCAGCCCGGCGGTCCAGTACTTCTGAAAAAACCGGCAGCACGGTGCATCCGTCATCGTCCAAAAAGCAGCAGTGCGCCACGTCGTCAATGCGGTGCGGGGCAGTCGCTACAAAGCTGCCGCGGCCTTGCTGTCGCACCACTACGCCTGCTGCAGTCAGGTCGGACAGTGCCCGCTGCACCGTGCCCACGCTCAAGCCCGTCGCAACCGTCAGGTCGGTTTCAGGGGGCAGGCGATCACCAGCAGTCCAGTTCCCCGCGTGAATGCAGCCAAGAATCGCCAGGCGCAACTGCGCGTGCCTGGCCAGGGTGCCGCCATTTTTTGCAACGCGTTGCATGGTCTTGGCAAGCAGGCGAAGTTTGGCGGGATCGGCAGGCGTTTTGGTTTTCATGATCCATTTAGAAGTCTGTTTGACAATTGTAAATACTATAGAGTATTATGAGAAAAATAGGAAGTTATCCAATGGCTCTCGACTTTTCTTTCTCTCCGGAACACGAAGCGTGGCGCGCGTACGTCAGAGATTTCGCAAGTCGAGAGCTGCGGCCACACAGCCGCCAGTGGGACGAAAAAGGTCAACTGCCGCGTGATGCCATTCAGAAAATGGCAGATGCGGGTATCTTGGGTGTCATTGGCAAGCCTGAACTTGGCGGCCAGGGCCGCGACTATGTGAGTCTGGGTATCGCCATCGAGGAGCTCGCAGCGGCCGACGTGAGCTGCGCCCTGATTGCATGGCAACAGGCAACGCATGCGCATTTTTTTCCGGGCTGGGGAGACGATACGGTGCGCGCCGTGTATGCCGGCCAGTGCGTCGTGGCGCTCGCCACATCTGAAGAAAACGCCGGCTCAGACCTATCGGCCATTGAGGTCACGGCGGTGCAGGACGGCGGGCACTACGTGATCAACGGCACCAAGATTCACGTCAGTACGGTGCCGGGCGCAGACATCCTGGCTGTGTCTGCAAAGGTAGCAACGGCCGTAGGCGGCAAGCCCACGATGGTGCTGCTGCGCGTGCCGACAAACCTGCCGGGTATCACCACCTCGGTCATGGCGCAAATGGGCGCGCGGGCGCATATGCTGGGCGAGGTGCACTTTGACAATGTGCGGGTACCTGTTGACGCTACGTTGGGTGGTGCGGGTGACGGCAAGGCCATCATGTACGCGCGTTTCAACGTATCGCGTTGCCTGTCTCCA
>JAYVNK010000545.1:0-2904 GCA_043758475.1 Comamonadaceae bacterium
CGACATGCTGCGGGATGGGCTGCGCGAGCCTGGGCAATGGCTGGGTGCGGTGATGCACGACCTGGCCATGAGTTTGCCGGAGCGCCATCTGGGGCTGACGGTGGCCAGTGAAGTGATGGACGCGATGCAACGGCTGGACGCTGCGGCCGATGCGCTGGCGGCAACACCGCTGGGGCAGATGTCGCTGGCGCAGTTGTCGCGCTGGGACGTCCGGTTTCAGGGCGCACCTTCAGAGGCGGGTTCGTTGGTGACCGCGATGCCAGATGCGCCCAAGCCGGGGGCAGCAGCAGGCCCCTTTGGCCCCTTTGACCTGTCAGGCCCCTTGTCCGGCACCACAGTAGCCATCGCCCGTGACGCTGCCTTCTGCTTCATTTACGCCGCCAACCTCGATTGCCTGCAAGCGCTAGGCGCCAGGCTGGTTTTCTTTTCTCCCCTGGCAGATGCCGGCTTGCCTGCGTGTGACGCGGTATGGCTGCCCGGTGGCTACCCCGAGCTGAATGTGGCACGGCTGGCAGGCAATAGCGCCATGCGCGAGAGTTTTGCCTCCCATGTGGCGCAGCACAGGCCAGTGTGGGCCGAGTGCGGCGGCATGATGGTTTTGTTTGATCAAATCACGCTGGTTGATGGCACGGTGCATGCCCAATGGGGTTTGTTGCCCGGCAAAGTCACCATGCAAAAGCGCCTGGCAGCACTGGGGCCGCAACAACTGTCATGGAATGGAAACACCTTGCGCGGCCACACTTTCCACTACTCAACCTGCGCCACGCCGCTGCTGCCGGTTGGCCGCACTGCGCGCCCCGGCACCGCGCCTGTGTCGGCTGCGGGCGAAGCGCTGTTTGAGTTGGGGTCCGTGCGGGCCAGTTATTTTCATGCCTGGTTTGCGTCCAGCGCCCAGGCCACAGCGGCACTGTTCAGCCGTTCCAGAGCTGCGAATGTGTGACATTTCAAGCGGACTTATAAAGCGGTTTTATAAAGAGGTTTTATGGGCAGTTCCCGATTTGAAGTTCAAAAGAGCATGCAGGGTCCGCAGCGCATCGTCTGCCTGACTGAAGAGACGACCGAGTGGCTGTACCTGCTGGGCCAGGAGCATCGCATCGTCGGCATCTCGGGCTACACCGTGCGACCGGCGCGGGCGCGCGCCGAGAAGCCGCGCGTGAGTGCTTTTTTGAGTGCCAAGATTGACAAAATCCTCGACCTCAAACCCGACTGCGTGTTTGGATTTTCTGACCTGCAGGCCGATATCGCCGCCGAGTTGATCCGCAAGGGCGTGCAGGTCACCGTGTTCAACCAGCGCAGCGTGGCCGAGATTTTGTCCATGATGGCGCAGGTGGCGGCGATGGTCGGGCAGGTGGACCATGGGCAGGCCCTGATCGCCGCCATGTGCCAGCAATTGCAGGCGATTGAAGTCGCTGCCGCTGCGTTGCCGCGTCGGCCCAAAGTATTTTTCGAAGAGTGGGATGTGCCCCACATCAGCGCCATTCGCTGGGTGTCCGAGCTGCTTGGCATTGCCGGTGGCGACGACTGTTTCCCCGAGCTGGCAACCCAGGCCATGGGCAAAGACCGCATCATTGCCGATGGGGCCGAGATCGTGCGGCGCAACCCCGACATCATCATCGGCTCGTGGTGCGGCAAGAAATTCCGGCCTGAGAAGGTGGCGGCCAGGGCGGGCTGGGCCGAGGTCAATGCGGTTAAACACAAACAGCTATTCGAAATCAAATCGGCTGATATTTTGCAGCCCGGCCCGGCTGCCTTGACGGACGGCGTGGCGCAGTTGCACAGCATCATCACCACGTGGGTGAAAGCGCATGCGTGAAGCGGCCTTGAGCGCCGCCCGCAGCGAGCTGATCCTGGGCGGCCAAAAGAGCGGCAAGTCGCGCCGTGCCGAACTGCTGGCGCGTCACTGGCTGGCGGCATCCCCTGAACACCGCGCGGTGCTGATTGCAACGGCCCAGCCGTGGGATGACGAGATGCGCCAGCGCATTGCCCGGCACAGAGGAGACCGCGCGCTGCGCGTGCCAGGCATGGCCACGGTGGAAGAGCCCTTGGCACTGGCAGAAGCCATTGGCCAGCACAGCCGCGCCAACACGCTGGTGGTGGTGGATTGCCTGACGCTGTGGCTTACCAACCTGCTGATGCCGCCCATGCCCAAAAAGCCCGAAAACTTCGAGAATTACCCATTAAATCGGCCTATAGCCCTCGTGCAACATGCATGGATAGCTACTTTAATAATAGCAATTGAAAAATCCAACGGCCCTGTCGTACTCGTGAGCAATGAGATCGGGCTGGGCGTGATTCCCCTGGGGGCTGAGGTCCGTGCGTTTGTCGACGCGCTGGGTTGCCTCAACCAGAGCGTGGCACAGGCATGCGTCCGCGTGACGTTGATGGCGGCCGGTTTGCCGCTGACTTTGAAAGACGCCGGATGACGGCTTTGTCTGGCATCACGCGGTGGCGCACAAGGCGCGGCAAGCCATGGCTTGCGCAATCCTGCAATGCGCTCGCGTTGGTGGGGCGCCGGGTGCAAAGGCGTTTGCAGATCAGGGCTTGTCTTATGACTTGGACAATATCTGGCGTTGCGGCTTGCGCTTCGACTTGCATTTCTATTCGTACTTCAGCTTGTGCGGCGGCGGCTGTTTTCGCCGTCGCCCTCCCAGCGCAAGCCCTGCAGGTCACCGACGACCGGGGCGTGACCGTGACTTTCGCGCAGACACCCCAGCGCATCGTCAGCCTGCTGCCGTCACTGACCGAGACCGTGTGCGAGCTGGGCCAGTGCCATCGGCTGATCGGGGTGGACCGTTATTCCAACTACCCGGCCAGTGTGCAGGCCCTGCCAAAGACTGGCGGCGGGCTGGACCCGAACATCGAGGCCGTGGTCGCGCTCAAGCCCGATGTGGTGTTGCTGGCCAT
>JAYVNK010000546.1:0-2903 GCA_043758475.1 Comamonadaceae bacterium
CTTGCGCAGGTTGATCCAGCCCCCGGCGAAACCGGGGTGCGAGATGGATTCATCGCGGGTGAGCAGCAGGTTGTGCGCCAGGCCCAGCGTGGGCACCGCGCCGCGCCCCAGGCGCTCCTCGGGCACAAAGTGCAGGCCCAGCGCGCGCCGCCTGCCAGGGTGCAGGCCCGCTACGTCAACCTCACCCATGCGGACGGAACCGGCCGGGGAGCGCACATCTTCGCCTGACAGCGCCAGCAGCAATTCCTTTTGCCCGTTGCCAGACACGCCGGCAATGCCCACCACCTCGCCCGCGCGCACCTCCAGCGTCACGCCGTCCAGGTCCACACCAAACTGGTCTTCACGCAGCAGTGTCAAGCCGTGCACGCGCAGCACGCTGGCACCGGCATTCAGCGCCCGGTGCACCAGTTGCGGCGGCTCGGCCCCAATCATCAGGCGCGACAGCGATGCATTGCTTTCCTGAGACGGGTTGCACACCCCGGTCACCTTGCCGCCGCGCAGCACCGTGCAGGCGTTGCACAGCGCGCGGATTTCATGCAGCTTGTGGCTGATGTACAAAATGCTGCAGCCCTCGCTGGCCAGTTTTTTGAGCACCACAAACAGCTTTTCCACCGCCTGCGGGGTCAGCACCGAGGTCGGCTCATCCAGAATCAGCAACTGCGGGCGGGTGAGCAGGGCGCGGATGATTTCCACGCGCTGCATCTCGCCCACGCTCAAGGTGTGCACCGGGCGGGCCGGGTCAATGTCCAGCCCGTATTCAGCCGCCTTGGCAGTGATGGACTGCGTAACCTGCGCCAGGCTTAAGTGTTTGTCCAGCCCCAGCCACACGTTTTCGGCCACGGTGATGGTGTCAAACAGGCTGAAATGCTGGAACACCATGCTGATGCCCAAGGCGCGCGCCTCCTGCGGGTTGCGAATGTGGGCAACCTTGCCGTTAAATGTGACGGTGCCCTGGTCGGGCTTGACCGAGCCGTAGATGATCTTCATCAGGGTGGACTTGCCGGCGCCGTTTTCGCCCAGCACGGCATGGGTTTCCCCGGGCATGACGGTCAGCGACACATCGCTGTTGGCCACCACCGCAGGATAGCGCTTGGTGATGCCTGAAAGAATCAGGCGCGGGGTAGCGGACATGGTGACAGGGACGGGTTAAATCTCACAATTTTCACGATACCGGGTTTTTGTCATATGCTAACGCGGGACGCGTCAGTATCGAGTGTTCAGTCGGCCGATCTTCGCCGTATGCTGGGAGATGCCAGGCTGTACAAACCCCAAAAATCATGATTTCAAGACCGATTGAATTTGTCCGGCGAGGCGAAAAGGTATCGCTTTTCAATGTGCCGCCCACCCGGACCCTGCTTCAGGTGCTGCGGGAAGACCTGAACTGCACCGGCACCAAAGAAGGCTGCGGCGAGGGTGATTGCGGAGCCTGCACCGTGGTGCTGGGCGAAATGGCGGCCCCCGTTGCAGGCGCGCCCGTCCTGGCGGCCACAAGCCGCATCAAATACACCGCCGTCAATAGCTGCATCCGCTTCGCCCATTCCATTGATGGCATGGCCTTGTGGACGGTGGAAGATCTGACACTGGACCCGCTACTAGAACCCAAACCGTCGCGAGCCAGCGCAGCAGGCTTGTTGCATCCCGCGCAGCAGGCGATGGTGCAATGCCACGCCTCCCAATGCGGCTTCTGCACGCCCGGCTTTGTGATGAGCCTGTTTGGCATGTACCAGAACCGCGTGTGCCAGGGCGAACCGGTGTCGCGCGAACTGGCGCTGGAGGAATTGTCGGGCAACCTGTGCCGCTGCACTGGCTACCGGCCCATTGTGGACGCCGCGCAGTCCATGGGTCAATTGCCGCCCGTGCGCGTCAATGAAGGCGATCTGCTACAACAATTGAAGCTTCTTATGCAACGTGGACAAGGGCTACAGCCTGATTTTACCTACTTTTTACCACAAAACCTGGCCCAACTGCTGTCAGCCCGCGCGCACGCGCCGCAAGCCCAGATTGTGGCGGGCTGCACGGATGTGGGCCTGTGGATCAACAAGCTGCACATGAATTTTGACCGGGTGCTGGACGTAACCCAGGTGCACGAGCTCAAGCGCGTGGAGAAGTACCGGCACCACATCGCCATTGGCGCAGCCGTGTCGCTGGCCGACGCCTTTGCTGCGCTGGTGCAGGACCGCCCGCACCTGCGCGCTTTTGCCAACCGCTTCGCCGGCCTGCCGGTGCGCAACTCGGGCACGTTGGGCGGCAATGTCGCCAATGGCTCGCCGATAGGCGACAGCATGCCGCTGCTGATTGCGCTGGGAGCCAACATCGTGCTGATGAGTGAAAAAGGCCACCGCGAGATGTCGCTGGAATCTTTTTATACTGGCTACCGCAAGAACGTTTTGGCCAGCGATGAGGTGCTGGCGTGGATCAAGGTGCCCAAGGCCACACCCGATGAACTGTCACGCGTGTACAAAATATCCAAGCGCTTTGACGATGACATTTCAGCGGTGTGCCTGGCGGTGAACCTGCATGTGGCGGATGGCGTGGTCACCCGCGCGTCCATTGGCGCGGGGGGCGTTGCTGCCACCCCGGCGCGCGCGCTCAAGACCGAGGCCGCGCTAGCGGGCCAGCCATGGACCCAGGGCACGGTAGAGCGCGCCATGGCAACACTGCGCGCGGAGTTTTCGCCCATCTCCGACATGCGCGCGTCAAGCAGCTACCGCACGCAGGTGCTGGGCAACTTGCTGCAGCGATTCTGGCTTGAGAGCCAGGGCATGGAGCAGATCAATCTGGAGTGCTTTGGTGTGGAAGGAGAAGCTCCATGAATGCCCCTGAAAAAATTCCGGAACTCGCAAAGCCGCCTCAAAAATCACATCAAGGCGCTGCAGGCCACTCCCTGCCGCACGAGAGCGCCG
>JAYVNK010000547.1:0-2901 GCA_043758475.1 Comamonadaceae bacterium
CAACCAGCTGGGCATCAACACGTTTGAGAATTTCATCCAGACCGATGCCGCCATCAACCCCGGCAATTCCGGCGGTGCGCTGGTGGACATCAACGGCAACCTGCAAGGCATCAACACGGCCATCTACTCGCGCTCGGGGGGCAGCATGGGCATTGGCTTTGCGATTCCAGTGTCCACCGCCAAACTGGTGATGGAGGGCATCGTGAAAGATGGCCAGGTCACGCGCGGCTGGATTGGCGTGGAGCCCAACGATTTGTCCCCCGAGCTGGCGGAGACCTTTGGCGTGAACGCGAAGCTGGGCGTGATCATCACCGGCGTGCTGCAAAACGGCCCGGCGGCGCTGTCAGGTATGCGCCCCGGTGATGTGGTCGTCAGCGTGGGCGGAAAGCAGGTGACCAATGTGTCTGAATTGCTGACCAACGTGGCCGCATTGAAACCGGGTACGGCGTCAAAGTTCAACCTGCTGCGGCGGGATGAAAAGCTCGAGCTGGACGTGACGCCCGGCGTGCGGCCCAAGCCGCGCAAACCGACCCAGTAACGGCACAGGCATTTTCAGCGGCCTTGGACTCTGGCTTCCAACATTGCTACCGCTGAATCTATTTGCTATTTTTTTAGAAGCTACTTAAGCACTGTGGACAGGGGCTACAGCCAATTCAGGCTATGATTTTGCCGATTCAACCTCTTCCTCGGGCGCTTTGGTGTGCTTGATGAAAATTTGTGCCGCCCAGATGCCCACTTCATACAACAGGTACATGGGCACCAGCAGCGCAATCATTGAAACCGGATCAGGCGGGGTGGCCAAAGCTGCCACACCGGCTGCGCCCACCACAAAATAAGTGCGAAACGCCTTGAGCTGCGCGATGGTGACGATGTTCATCCGGGCCAGAATCACCACGACGATGGGCACTTCAAATGCCACGCCGAATGCGATGAACATGGTAATGACAAAGTCAAGGTAAACCTCGATGTCCGGGCTCACAGCTACCGACATGGGCGCCATTCTCTGGATTGCTGGAAACGCCTGGCCGAAAACAAAGAAGTAGCAAAACGCCGCACCGGTGTAAAACAGCAATGTGCTGGCAGCGACCAGGGGCAGTACCAGCTTCTTCTCGTGTTTGTAAAGCCCCGGGGCCACAAAGGCCCAGACCTGGTAAAGAATCCAGGGCAAAGCCAGCCCAATCGCGGCCAGCACCGTCACCTTGATCGGCACCAAAAACGGCGATACAACGCCCACCGCAATCATGCGCGAGCCTTCGGGCAGGGCTTTCACCAGCGGCATGGCCAGCAGGTCATACAGCCGGGACGGGCCGGGGTAAAACGCCAGCACGGCAAAAATGGCGGCCACGCCGTACAGCGCCTTCAACAGGCGGTCACGCAGCTCAAACAGATGTTGTACGAAGGGCTGTTCGGTGCCGGCCAGTTCGTCTTCTTTGCTGCCTTCAGGTTTGCTCGGTTCAGTCATCAGCTCAATTTTTGCGGCCTAAAGCGCGCAACACGCGCGGCACCAGACAAAGCCCTGGTGCGGATTCCCGTGCGGGCTTTGTACCAGCTAGGTGTAGCGCCCTGCTTGATGCGCCACTTCTTTTTGGGGTGTTTGTACTGTGGAACGCTGGCATACATGTCGGCGGTGGACGTGTTAGAGACCATTGAGGTGGTCTCGGCCCAGCTTTTCTCGAAGTCGCTGGAACTGGTCTGGATCGAGTTCTCAACATCGCGCGCCGCAGACTCGACCGTGTCCTTCATTTTCTTGAGCTCGTCGAGCTCCATGGACCGGTTGACTTCCGCTTTGACGTCTGCCACGTAGCGCCGCGCCCGCCCGAGCAGGGTTCCAACCGTTTTGGCCAGGCCGGGAAGTTTTTCGGGGCCGATGACGATCAGTGCAATCCCGCCGATGATCGCAAGCTTGGTAACCCCGATGTCAATCACGTGCGCACATCCCCTCTGCCCGATTTGCAGCTGCTGCGCCAGCCCCTGATTCGGGCCTTGTTTCAGGCCTTGTATCAGGCCTTCGTCTTGGCTTCAACATCAATCGTTTCTTTGGCAGTGGAGGCCGCACCTACCTGCGGGGGTGGCACGGCAGCAGAGGCATCGGCCGACTTGTCGGAGCCGTCTTTCATGCCATCTTTGAAACCTTTGACAGCGCCGCCCAAGTCTGAGCCCATGTTGCGCAGCTTCTTGGTGCCAAAGATCACCACGATGATGACTAGAAAAATAATCAGGTGAGTTGTCGAAAATCCCATGAGCTTCTCCTAACGAATTGAACTGATTTTAGTCGGCGAAGTGCGCGTGGCACGTTTGCAATTGAAATAAGCCGAGCAGAAACACCACTGCGATCACCAGCAAGTCTACCCGGTGACGTTATTCCCTGGCCTCAAGCTCTGGTCTTACCCCTTCAACCACGGGCGTGGACCACCCATCACATGCAGGTGCAGATGATGGACTTCCTGCCCGCCCTCTGCACCCGTGTTGGCGACGATGCGAAAACCACCCTGGGGGTAGGGTCGGCACCCTTCCTGTAAAGCCAGCTTGGGCGCCAGCACCATCATGCGCCCAAGCAGGCCTGCGTGCTCAGGCTCCAGTTGCGCAAACGAAGGAATGTGCAGCTTCGGAATCACCAGAAAATGCACAGGTGCCCAGGGATGGATGTCATGAAACGCAAATATTTCATCGTCCTGGTACACCACTTTTGACGGGATTTTGCCCGCCACGATTTTGCAAAACAGGCAATTCGAATCGTGCATTGCGGCCCCTGCGCGTTATTGCCCGACAGGCCGGTTGTTGTTCATGGCCACCATGCCGCGCACGATGCGGTACAGGAACCAGATCGAGATGATCCCCCAGGCAATCCAGCCCGGTGCAATCAGCAAAAGCCACAGTGGCGACGTCACGAGGTACAGGATA
>JAYVNK010000548.1:0-2900 GCA_043758475.1 Comamonadaceae bacterium
ATGACGCCGGTCAACCTCCAGCAGACGCTGCTTCTGGAAAGCAGAAAAAGTGCGGCTGACGGTTTCCAGCTTCATGCCGAGGTGGCTGCCGATCTCCGCACGCGTCATCCTCAGGTGAAATTCGTTGGACGAGTAGCCGCGCGCCTTGAGGCGCCCCGCAAGATTCAGCAGGAAGGCGGCAAGGCGTTCCTCTGCGTTCATGCTCCCAAGGAGCAGCATGAGACCGTGCTCACGCACGATTTCCCGGCTCATCAAGCGGCCAACCAGGTGCCCGGCACTGCCTCCGTTAGCCGCCATCTGCGACAGGTTGGCATACGGAATGGCACAGACCTCAGTGTCTTCCAGGGCCGTGGCTGTGGTGCCGTGCCTGCCGTCTGCAACGCCATCCAGACCCAACTGTTCACCGGCAATGTGAAAGCCGGTGACCTGCTCCCGGCCATCAGCCAGCGTCAAGCTGGATTTGACCGTGCCGCCGCGTACCGCGTAGACAAACTCGAACGGACCGCCCTGGCGGTAAAGAGCCTGGCCCGCCTTGATGCGACGTCGGCCGAACACCATCTTGTCCAGGCGCTCCAAGTCAGTCCCGGTCATGCCGCACGGCAAGCACAATTCACGCAAATGGCAAGTGGAACACGAGGTCTTCAGAGGAATGGCCGCCTCGTTTCCTGCGGCCGGGCGCGCAGGCCGGATGGGAATCAGCCTGGCGGGTATTGAGCAAGTTGCAACTGGCATTTTTTTCTCCTTGGTGTTAGTCATCCGCAGACATGGGGTTCGACCCGAGATGCACGGCCTGTTCGATGGCCAGGGCCAATTGACCGAATTCATTGCTCTTGTCCAGAAATTGCCCGGCACCCTCCATGCGAAACAGCTTGCGGTACGCTGCGCCCGAGTTGTTGCTGAAAATGACAAACCCAATCTTCGGCGCAGCCCGGCGCACCGTGCGCAGCACGTCAAATCCGGAGCCGCCGTGCAACTGGATGTCGAGCACCACCACATCAGGTCGGGTGGCCAGAATGCCGTCGATCGACGCCCCCGGCGTGTCCGCCTGGCCGACGACTTCCATGTGCTGCTCGCGCAGCATGCCGGCCACCCGGTCACGTATCAGCATCGAGTCGTCCGCGATGAAGACCTTGATTGGTGCAGTTTGAAGGGCCATGTCGCCAGTTTGGCTCTGTCCAGGCTGTGGCGCCATCAGCATCGCCTGATTAAGCACTCGGAAACCACTGGTTCGAGACCTCAGCCGCGCCTAGGTGGCCTAAGAATTGTCTGAGGCGCTTGATCTAGATCAAAAACAGGGACGGCCTGCTGCTGCATAGTAAAGACAGAGGTCACAGCGACGACATGCCAAACCCGATCCACAACCCAGCACTTGCCCAGCGGCTGCACCGCCTGCACCCCGTTTACGGGTGCGGCCCGAACTACACCTCTTACCCCAGTGCAGACCGGTTTGTGGAAGCATTCTCAAGCGACGACCATGCCCAGGCATTGAAGCAGCGGCGCTCGGGCCTGCCCACCAGGGCCATGCCGCTGTCGCTGTACATCCATATTCCGTTTTGCGAGTCGCTGTGTCATTTTTGTTCCTGCAACAAGATCATTACCCGTCAACACGGGCGGGCGGCGGCCTACCTTCGCTACCTCAGCCTGGAAGTGGACCTGCACACGGCAGAACTCGGACCAAAGCAGGTCGTGGCGCAGCTTCATCTGGGCGGCGGCACGCCAACGTTTCTGGCAGACGGCGAGCTTCGCGGGTTGATGGCCATGCTGCGCCGCAGTTTCCTGCTGGCCCCGGCAGGCGACTACTCGATTGAGCTTGATCCGCGCACCGTTGATGCAGGGCGCCTGGCGATGCTGGCCCAACTGGGCTTCAACCGGGTCAGTTTTGGCGTGCAGGATTTTGATATGGCCGTGCAAAAAGAGGTCAATCGGCAGCATTCAGCAGATCATGTACGCTGTCTTGTGGAGGCCGCACGGCGCTGCGGTTTCGTGTCGGTCAATATCGATCTGATGTACGGATTGCCGAAGCAGA
The DNA here is from genome assembly GCA_043758475.1 of Comamonadaceae bacterium. Lineage (GTDB taxonomy): Bacteria > Pseudomonadota > Gammaproteobacteria > Burkholderiales > Burkholderiaceae_C > JANYCG01. The sequence continues at coordinate 2,027 of JAYVNK010000548.1, forward strand.
CACCCGATTCGTTTGAGCAAACGGTGACGCTGGCAGCGCAAATGAGGCCGGACCGAATTGCCCTTTATGGCTACGCCCACGTGCCAGAGCGCATCAGGGCGCAGCGGCGGATCTCTGCGCCAGATTTGCCAGACGCGCAGACCCAGGCGGCGATGCTGTCGCGCTCGTGTGAGGCCCTGCTCTGTGCAGGGTATGTGCACATTGGCATGGTGCATTTTGCGCTGCCTGATGATGCGCTCGCCGTGGCCAGGCGACAAGGGCGTTTGCACCGCGCGGTTCAAGGCTACAGCACCCAGCCAGAGTGCGACCGGATAGGGCTTGGCATGTCTTCCATGGGACACATCGGGGCCACCTACAGCCAGAACGCGCAGACGCTGGAGGCCTATTGCGCGCTGCTGGACCATGGCCGATTCCCCGTGGTGCGGGGGATTGCGCTGAGCCGCGACGACCTGGTTCGCCGCGCGGTGATCAATGCCCTGATCTGCCAGGGCCTGGTGGTGTTTGAGCCCATAGACCTGGCCTACCTGATCGACTTCTCAAGCTACTTCGCGAATGAGATGGCGGCCTTGCACGAATTGGCAGCCCAGGGGCTTGTGACGCTTGATAGCACGGCGATTGCACTGACAGACGAAGGCTGGTTTTTTTCGACCGCAGTGGCGATGGTGTTTGACCGCTACCTGCAGAACGACCGGCGCCGAACCAGGTATTGCGAAATCATCTGATCCCCGCCAATGATCCGCCAGTGTTGAAGCCGTGAAGACGGGTCGCGGATTCAGGATTCTGGGTCGTGCACTGGCAACGTCACGTCAATGCGGGTGCCCATGCCCGGCTGGCTGATGATGTCAATGTTGCCCTTGAGCAGATAGGCTCGTTC
>JAYVNK010000549.1:0-2891 GCA_043758475.1 Comamonadaceae bacterium
GGGGCCGGGGGCGGTGGGGGCGCTGGGGGCGCGGGGCGGGCTTGGGGCAGGGTCGCGCCAGCCGCCACAACCGTGCTGTCCGGGGCGGGCTTGGGGCGCTGGGGCGCGGGCTCAGTCCGTGTGATGGGCAAGTCCTCGCCCGGCACGGTCGCCAGCGCCAGCACTTGCTTGTCGGCCTCCTGGCGCTGGCTGCGGTCCAGCGGCGCTTCAGCAAGCGTGAGCGAAATCCTGAACGCCGCCAACGCGTCCCCGTTTTTGCCGCTTTGGGCGTAAACGTGGCCGAGGTAGTAGTGCGCCCGGGCGTGCGCGGGCCGCAGCTCTATGGCGCTCAAATACTCGTTGAGTGCTTTCTCAAGCTGCGGCACGGCGGCATATTGATGCTCCAGCCCTTCAGAGAAGTGGCGGTCGGCCTGTGCCTTGTCCGCATCGATGCGGCGTTGCGCTTCGGCCTGGGCAGCGGCGCGGCGCTCCTGCGCATCATGTCTATACCAGGCTGCGGTGCCACCGATGGACAAGGCCACGGCAACCGCTGCAGCCAGGGCCGGGCGACGCAGCCGCCAGCGCGCGGGGGGCGGGGAAGATGCAGTATTTGAATGCAGGGATGCATCTTCGGACAGGCGTTTTTGACCATAGACGTCTTGCAGCAGTTTCTGGAAGGCGGCGTCATCGGCGTCGCCATCCCAATCCAGCAGGTCCAGCGTGTGTAACTGGCCAAAGCCCAGCGGCAGCTCCACGGGCTCGATGCGCACCGGCACCAGCTTGTTGCGCCGAATAGCGCGCGAGCACTCATCACGCACAAACGATGAATGCACCGAGTCGGCGGACCACAGCACGATCACCACCGCAGCGCCTTGCAATTTGGCCTCGATTACGGCGGCAAATTCCGCCCCGGCAGCCAGGTCGCTGTCCCACCAGACCTTCAGGCCGCTTGCGGTCAGCGCCTGGGCAAGCTGTTCAGCCACGGCCCGGTTGGAACGCGCGTAGCTCACAAAAACATCGGGTAGGTCGCCAGTTTCGGCTCCGCCAGGACCTTCCATGTGCGGCGCGTTCACAGGACTCATGGCGGGACTCACGGCACCGCGAGAGCCTTCAAGCCCTTCAACATTTCAATAGCAGCCCTTCTTTCTGTAGCACTGGCCACGGCCTGATATGGCTCCAGCGTGAAACGGGCTTCGGTGTAAACCGAGTCCCAGCTGGACACCGCGCTGACGCGCACTTTGAGCTCGCGAAACGCATTCATCAGCGCCGGCCATGAGCCCGCCAGGCTGCCCTGCGCCAGGGCCTGCAACAGGCCCAGCTCGGTTTGCCCCACCACGCACCAGAAATCCGGCCGGTCAGCTGCGGCACGGGCCAGCGAGTCGCGCACCGCACTCACCCGCTCGGCGGCCAGCACCGGCGTGCGCCGTTGCAGGAAGGCCAGCCGCAGCTCGGCGCTGATGCAGTTCTTGGCGGGGTAAAACAGGTTGCCCGCGCGCTCTTTCAGGGCCAGTGCCTCGCCCGCTGAATAATGGACGGCCATGCGCTTGAGTGCGGCGACGGAAGAGGCATCCTTGCCCAGACGCCCTTCCAGCATGACCAGGCGCTTGTAGGCCGAGCCCAGCAGGCTCTCGCGTTCAGCCGTGGGTTGCAGCGCCACCAGCTTGACCAGGTGCTGGATCGCTTCCAGAATCATCTTGCGCGCGGCTGTGGCGCCTTCCAGTTTTTCGCCCAGCCCTGCAAGCTCCTTGCATAGCTGTTCTGCCGCCCTGAAAGATGCCCGGCCATCCGGCGCATGGACGGCCAGGCGGTACCACTCGATGGCCTTGGCGCCGGATTCGGCCTCGGCAAAGGCCTGTCCAAAAGCCTCTGCGATATCACCCATGCCGCCCCACTGAGCCCCAAACTTTGCCTCCAGAAAACGCACCCGGTCGCGCTGCATCTCAATGGGCGTATTGCCGTAGCGGCTGAGGGTGGCGAGAGTCTCCAGGGTAAGCGCCAGCGCCGCTGGGGACGACACGCCGCTGAACATGTCGCTGGCCGTGAGTGCCGGGCGCTGCGCGTCCACGTCCAGCCCGGGTCGCCATAGCATTGGTAGGCCGCCCAGGTGTTGCCGCGCGGGCTTTCGCGCCAGGCAGCCTCACGCGCTGCGGCCACTGCTTCGATGAAGCGTTCCCCGCGCAGCAAAAAGGAATAGAAGGTGGTTGCAAATTTCTCGGCCGGGGCATCTTCTACCGCCCAGCCGGCAGCAATCACGCAGCGCACGCCGACCTCAATCAGGGCCTGGGCAATGGTGGCAGCGAAGGTGGCGCGGTCATAGGGCTTCAGCGTCAGCGATGCATCGCGCCCAGCCAGATGGCAGCAGTTCAGAAACACCAGCTCGGGCACGGTGCGCATGGCCTTGATTTCGGTGGCACCCAGAAAGGTATCACCCGACAGCACCACGCCGCCCTTGGCACCCACCTCGCCGTGGCCGGCCACGTGCACCACGCGGTAGGGCCGCTCAAACAGCGCGTTGATGATGCTGCGGGCGTCGTCTTCGCCGCTCATGAGTGAACGCACCTTGTTGGCCTGCAGCCCCGTGGCAGCGCTGGTGAGCTGGGTGACCACCGCCAGCGCCTCGGCCCGCGCGCCCGGAAGTGGCGGGTACTTGGTGTGGTCGCACAGCGGCTCGCCAATCACCAGCACGCTGTCGTCGGCATTGGCGTCTGACACCTGGACACGGAACTCGACCGTGCGCAGCTTGCGCAACAGCTTGCTGCGGATGGCCCAGGGGCGCGGGTCGCCACCGCTTTGGGCGTTGCTGCTGTCTGTGTCCAGCAGTTCCCACGGGATCACCGCCGAGCCGGCATCAAGCTCCATCAGCATGTCGGTCGTGCCGCCCAGAAAGGGCTCCATCTCCACCGGCACCAGCA
>JAYVNK010000550.1:0-2890 GCA_043758475.1 Comamonadaceae bacterium
CCATAGCCCATGCCTTCTTTGCCGGTCACGAGCTTGAAGGCCCAATAGATGATCCACAATGACAGATAGCCCGCAACGGCACCCCACAGCGACGCAGGAAGGGACACAGATGTCCACCCCAGGGCGGCAGCAATCAGCCCGCCCCACAGCAGCGGCAGGGTGATGTCATCTGGCAGCAAGGTGGTGTCCCAATCAATCATGGCCAGGGCCACAATGGCCGATGAAAAAGCACACCACGCCGACGCTGTAAGTGTGAGCCCCCAACGCCAGCCCGCAAAAGCAAACAGGGCACCCGTTGAGATTTCCACCAAAGGGTAGCGCGGGCCAATGGCATTGCCACAGCCAGAGCACTTGCCGCGCAAAAAAACATAGCTCAAAACCGGAACGTTCTCAAACCACCGGATCTGGTGGCCGCATTTCTGGCACGCGGAGCGCGGCACCATCAGGTTGAAGGGTGCGGCGTCTGCTGGCTCCAGCCCAGAGTTCCCTGCACACTCTGCCGCCCATTGCCGCTCCATCATTTTGGGCAGCCGGTAAATCACCACGTTTAGAAAGCTGCCCATCAAAAGCCCAAGCGCACCCAGCAGGCCCGCGTCCAGCCAATGCAAATCCCGCAGAGCGTCCATCATCATTGCAGTGCCATCCGTTGAATCACGGGGGCACCTTCCCTATCCCGCCGGGAGACAGCAGTGAAACCGATCACGATTGCTAGCATTTTCTTAAATCCCTCAATAAATTGTTCAATGACAGGCCGTCGTTAACCAAACTTCAACTGAAAAAACCACCTACTATATCTTCGGGAAGCCCGGCGACGCGCTTTTGCGTGATACGTCGGCTGCTGTCATGAATAGCGATTCAGATTATTTGATGTATCTTTCTGAAGAAACGCTATTGGCATTGGGTTCAGAACCCCCTCCAAAGTATCATTGGCCTTCGTAGGTTCAGGAATGTTGAATGAACAATAATGTTATTTGACTTGTCCGCAGCCCGCGCAATTCCTATCATTCGGATTGATGGATATTTGCCATTGCTGAATGCCTGGCGGATAGCACGCCAAAGTCGGCGTCTTTTGCCAATGACTGCCAGCGAGCCGTCAAATTCAACTGCAGATTGGGGACAACATGGAAATCCGGAAAATCGCCGGCGCTCTCGGCGCAGAACTCTTGGGAGTTGATCTTGCCGCTGGCCTGGGTGCATCGCAAGCCAAAGAGATCCGCCAGGCGCTGCTGGACAATCTGGTCATCTTCCTGCGCAACCAGGCACTCGCCCCGGACCAGTTTTTAAGTTTCGCGAAGGCGATGGGTGAGCCTGTCGAATATCCCTTCATCAAGGGCATCGTAGGCTTTCCGCACATCATTGAAGTGAAAAAGCTGGAGCATGAAAAGGTGAATTTCGGTGGCATCTGGCACTCGGACACCACCTATCTGGAGATTCCTCCCATGGGCTCCATGCTGCTTGCGCGCGAGGTGCCACCCTATGGTGGGGACACGATGTTTGCCAACCAGTACCTGGCTTATGAAGCCCTGTCCGGCACCATGAAGCGGCTGCTGGACGGCCTGACTGGCATTAGCAGTTCTGCCCGCGCCGATGTATCCAAGACGCGCGAAGACCGCATCAAGACGGATGGCAAGGAAGCCGCACCGAAGGAGTACCGGGCTGAGCATCCTGTGATCCGCACCCATCCCGAGACCGGTCGCAAGGCGCTCTACGTGAATGTTGCCCATACCGCCGGCATCAAGGGCATGACCGACGAAGAAAGTGCGCCCCTGCTGGAGTTTCTTTTCAAACACCAGGTCAAGCCCGAGTTCACCTGCCGAATCCGTTGGGAGCCCAACGCAATTGCGTTTTGGGATAACCGCTGTGCACAACACAACCCGATCAACGACTACCACGGCTTTCGCCGCGTCATGCACCGCATCACGCTGCAGGGTGACAGGCCGGTTTGACGGCTGCAGTCTTGAACTGGCTCAAACCAGGAAAATCGCAGAAAAACCCGCTGCTTTTCTCACACAACCTGGCCCAACTTGAAGATGGGCAGGTACATGGCAATGACGATGCCGCCAATCACCGTGCCCAGAATCACAATGATGATGGGCTCCATCAGGCTGGAGATGCCCGCGACCATGTCGTCCACCTCGGCTTCATAGAAATCGGCTGCCTTGCCCAGCATGTGGTCAATGGAGCCTGACTCTTCGCCAATGGCGCACATCTGCAGCACCATCGAAGGGAACAGGTTGACATTGGCCATGGCGGTTGTCAGCGCGGTGCCGGTGGAGACTTCATGCTGTATCTTGACCGTCGCTGCGGTGTAGACTGAGTTGCCCGCAGCGCCCCCGACAGAATCAAGCGCTTCCACCAGCGGCACACCGGCCGCGAACATGGTTGACAGCGTGCGCGTCCACCTCGCGATGCATGATTTGTCCACCAGCGTTCCGAAAATCGGCAGCTTCAGCATGACGCGGTCCATGAACTGCTGCATCTTTTGATTGCGCTTCCATGACTCCATGAAGAAGTAGAAGCCGCCACCGAGCCCGCCAAAAATCAGGTACCAGTATTTGACAAAGAACTCGCTCATGGCAATCACCACCAGCGTCGGCATGGGAAGCTCGCCGCCAAATGATGTGAACACTTCCTTGAAAGCGGGAATCACAAAAATCATGATCACCGCAACCACCACGAATGCCACGATCAGCACCGTGATCGGGTACATCAGGGCCGACTTGATTTTTGACTTGATGGCCTCGGTTTTTTCCATGTACACGGCCAGCCTGTCCAGCAGCTGGTCCAGGATACCTGCGGATTCACCGGCTTCCACCAGGTTGCAATAAAGGTTGTCAAAGTACAGCGGGAACTTGCGGAACGCGACGCTCAATGATGTCCCGGTTTCGAC
>JAYVNK010000551.1:0-9012 GCA_043758475.1 Comamonadaceae bacterium
GCCAGCTTGCGCCACACCAGCAGGTTGCGCAGGAACACCGGCCACCAGCGCATGGACAGTTCGGGTGCGCGCCACAGGCTGGGGGGTTTGGTGGATTGAATTGGCATGCGCTTTGGCATGGGGATTGGCGTTGGGGTGGGGGTGTTGTCAGGCATCAGGCGTCAGGCATCCTCCCTGATTTGGCGGCCTGTCATTTTGAGAAACAGATCTTCCAGATTGGCTGGGCGGTGCAGGGTACGCAACTTGGGGTGGTCGTCTGCCAGCCCCTGCAGCAGCAGCTTGGCGTCCTGGGTGTAGAAAAACACCGTCTCGCCGCTCACTTCCACCCGGGCCGCGAGGCGCTTGAGCGGGGAGTCCACCAGCGCCAGCGCGCCCGCACCATAGGCCTCAACCACGTCAGGCTCCAGGTGCTGGTTGATGAGGTCACGCGGCGTGCCTTCAGCAATTTTTTTGCCGTGATCCAGCACCAACAGGCGTGAGCACAGGCGCTCGGCCTCGTCCATGAAGTGGGTGGTGAGCAAAATCGATTTCCCTTGGCCCAGCAGCCTCTGCAGGCGCTCCCACATCAGGTGTCGGGCCTGCGGGTCCAGGCCGGTGGTGGGCTCGTCCAGCAGCAGCAATTGCGGGTCGTTGACCAGCGCACGGGCCAGGCTCAGGCGCCGGCGCATGCCGCCCGACAGATCGCCCGGTTTGGCGTCGGCCTTGTGCGTGAGCGCGGCAAATTCCAGCAGTTGGGGAATGCGCGCGCGGATGGCGGCGTCTGGCATGCCGAAATAGCGGCCATAGACCAGCAGGTTCTCGGCGCAGGAGAAGTCGGGGTCCAGCGTGTCGAACTGGGTCACCACGCCAAGTTGTGCCTTGATGGCCAGCGCGTCCTGGGGCATTTGCAGGCTGCTGGATGCTGCGCCTGCGCCGGGATAATATGTGACACCTCCGCCTGGATAGAAGGTGATACCTCCGGCATCGGGCGTGGTCAGCCCCAGGCACATGCGGATGGTGGTGGTTTTGCCCGCGCCGTTGGGGCCAATCACGCCCAGGCACTCGCCCGGTGCAATGGCAAACGACACGTCGTTGACCACCGTGGCGTCACCGTAGCGTTTGGTCAAATTGCACGCTTCAAAAAGGACCTGGTTCATGCCTGCATTGTCACGCACACATTGACGTAAAGTAGGCGCTTTATATTCCGCTTGGCCTGTTCCAAGCTCTCACACACTTCAACCCGCGCACGAACCTTATGAATGCCATTGGCACCCCGCTTTCCCCCTGCGCCACCAGAGTCATGCTGCTTGGTTCAGGCGAGCTTGGCAAGGAGGTGCTGATAGCGTTGCAGCGCCTGGGCGTGGAAACCATCGCTGTAGACCGCTATGACAACGCGCCCGGCCACCAGGTGGCGCACCATGCGCGCACCATCACCATGAGCGACCCGGCCCAGCTCAAGGCGCTGATCGAGGCCGAGCGGCCGCATCTGGTGGTGCCGGAGATTGAGGCCATCGCCACATCGATGCTGCAGGAGCTTGAAGCGGCGGGCACAGTGCGTGTGATTCCAACGGCACGCGCCGCGCGTTTGACGATGGACCGTGAAGGCATTCGCCGGCTGGCCGCCGAGACGCTTGGCTTGCCCACCAGTCCATTCAAATTCTGCGATTCTCAGGCGCAGTTGCAAGCCGCCATTGACGGGCGGGGCGATGGCGCGGATGGCGCTGGCAAAGGCATCGGCTACCCCTGCATCGTCAAACCCGTGATGAGCAGCTCGGGCAAAGGCCAAAGCCGGATTGACCGCCCCGCCGATGTGCAAAAAGCCTGGGACTACGCGATGGCGGGAGGACGGGTAAGCCATGGGCGCGTGATTGTGGAGGGCGTGATTGACTTTGACTATGAAATCACCCTTCTCACCGTGCGTGCCATGGGTGCCGACGGCCAGATTGAGACGCATTTCTGTGAACCCATTGGCCACATTCAGGTAAGCGGCGACTATGTTGAAAGCTGGCAGCCGCACCCCATGCACCCGGCGGCGTTGCAACGGGCGCGCGAGATTTCAAAAGCCGTCACCGACAACCTGGGCCTGGGGCTGGACGGCCAGAGCACCGGGCTGGGCCTGTTTGGCGTGGAGCTGTTCGTCAAAGGCGAGGAAGTCTGGTTCAGCGAGGTCAGCCCGCGCCCGCATGACACCGGCATGGTCACGATGTGCACCCAGTGGCAAAACGAGTTCGAGCTGCATGCGCGTGCCATCCTTGGCTTGCCGGTCAACACCGCGCTCAAAAGCCCCGGCGCCAGCGCCGTGATTTACGGCGGTGTTGATGCCAGGGGCATTGTGTTTGATGGTGTGGCCGATGCCCTGCGCGTGCCCAACACCGACATCCGCCTGTTTGGCAAACCCGAAAGCTTCATCAAGCGCCGGATGGGCGTGGCGCTGGCATTTGACGGGGACGTGCAGGTGGCACGCATGCATGCCAAGCTGGCGGCGTCGCGCGTCAAACCGCGTGCAGGTTAATTGCAACGCATAGAATTCGACTCCATGAAACTGGACCCTAACGTCATCTTTGGCAGCGAGCCTGCGCAGCCCGCCTCCGGCGAGGCCGATTTTCGTGCGCTGTATGCCGAACTCGCGGAAAAAACGGCGCTGCTGCACACGACGTTGGGAAGCATCAGCCAGGGCATTTTCATGATTGGGGTGGATGGGCGGGTCAACACCTACAACCAAAAAGTCAGTGAATTGCTGGACCTGCCCGAGAGCCTGCTGGCCGGCCGACCAACGCTGCAGGAGTTGACCCTGTTTCAGCAACGCCGGGGCGATTTTGGCCCGGATGCAAATCTGGTTGAGGCAGGTGCGCGACAGTACGTCCATGCGGCCAGCGATCAGGAGGTGCCCGGCAGCTATCTTCGGATGATGCAGGCCAGCATGCCCAGCTATTTGCGCACTACGCTGGCAGGCCGTGTGCTCGAGGTCAGGACACAAAACCTGCCAACCGGCGGCATGGTGCGCACGTTTGCCGATGTCACGGACTATGTCAAGGCCGCAGCCGCCTTGCGGGCCAGTGAAGACAACATCCGGCAGATCACCGCGCAGGTTCCCGGCATGGTTTTCCGGGTGCGCTTGAATCACGACGGCGGGCGCAAGTACAGTTTTGTGAGCGAGGGGGTGCGCGGCCTTTACGGCATTGAGCCAGCCGAGGTAATGGCCGATGGTGAAGTTCTGCAAACCTTCCGGCACCCGGATGACAGACTGGCGGTAGACGCCGAGCTGCAAAGGGCGGCTGCTTCCACGCTGCCCATGACCATGCAATTCCGGATCAAACTCAGGGACGGAACCGTCAAATGGGCGCAGATGACGTCTACCGGTGTTTTAGCTGATGACGACGGCACGGTGCGCACCGGGGTGACATTCGACATCACGGCTAGCAAATTGGCGGAAGCCGAGCTGCGCGAGACCGAGGCCCGCTGGAAGCTGGCGCTGGACAGCACAGGTGACGGCGTCTGGGACTGGGACATCATCACTGACGTTGAGCTTTTCTCCAGGCGCTTCATGGAGATGTACGGCTACGGGGAAAACGAACTGGCCAGCCGCACGGATGAGTTTGATACCCGAACCCACCCCGACGACCTTGAACAGCTCCTGCGCAACCGCCAGGCGCACCTGGACGGGCTTACCCCGACCTACATCAATGAACACCGCATTCAATGCAAGGACGGCAGCTGGAAGTGGACTTTGAGCCGAGGCATGGTGATTAGCCGTGACGCGCAGGGCAAGCCTCTGCGCATGATTGGCACGCATACCGACATCACCAGCCGCAAGCACTCGGAAACGCTGATTTGGCAACAGGCCAATTTCGATGCATTGACAGGCCTGCCAAACCGCCGCATGCTGCGTAACCGACTGGAGCAGGAGATCATGAAATGCCGGCGCGAAGGCCGGCAACTTGCGATCCTGTTCATCGACCTGGACCACTTCAAGGAAGTCAACGACACGCTGGGCCATGACAATGGCGACCTGCTGCTGGTTGAGGCGGCCCGCCGCATTCGTGCGTGTGTGCGCGAATCCGACACCGTGGCCCGGATGGGCGGCGACGAATTCACGGTGATGCTGTCCGAGCTGAGCCACGCCGCCAGCACAGAACGCATCATCCAGAACATCCTGGGCGCGATGACGGCGGTGTTCCAGCTAGGCGATGAACAGGTGTTCGTGTCAGCCAGCATTGGCATCACGGTTTACCCCGCAGATGCCACCGAGGTTGAGAACCTGTTCAAAAACGCAGACCAGGCCCTGTATGTGGCCAAGGAGGCAGGGCGCAACCGCTTCAGCTTCTTCACCCCGGCGCTGCAGGAAGGGGCGCAGACGCGCTTGCGCCTGACCCATGATTTGCGGGTGGGCCTGGCGCAACACCAGTTTTTCATGGTCTACCAGCCAATTGTTGATTTGGGTACGGGCGCGATTTACAAAGCAGAAGCCTTGATACGCTGGCAGCACCCGACCTGCGGGCTGATCAGCCCCGCGGCCTTCATTCCCATTGCCGAGGCCAGCGGCCTCATCATTGACATTGGCAATTGGGTTTTCATGCAGGCGGCAACCCAGGCAAAGCGCTGGCGCGCAGCCTTGAACCCCAACTTCCAGATCAGCATCAACAAATCGCCAGTGCAATTTCACCACGTCAGCGCCGCCCACGGCTCGTGGCAGGATCACCTGAAGGCGCTGGGGCTGCCGGGGGCGGCCATTGCGGTGGAGATTACCGAAGGCCTTTTGCTGGATGCCAACTCCGTCGTTTCCGACAAGCTGCTGGAGCTGAATGATGCCGGCATCCAGGTGTCGCTGGACGACTTTGGCACGGGTTACTCGTCGCTGTCTTATTTGCAGCGCTTCGAGATTGACTACATCAAGATTGACCAGTCATTTGTGCGCCACCTGGTGCCGGGCTCGACTGACATGGCCCTTTGCAAGGCCATCATCGTGATGGCGCATGAGCTGGGCATGAAGGTGATTGCCGAAGGCATTGAGACCATCGGCCAGCGCGATTTGCTGATAGCCGCAGGTTGCGACTATGGGCAGGGCTATCTGTTTGCGCGGCCCATGCCGGCGCAAGATTTTGAAGCCTTTGTGGCGCAACAGTCTCTGCCTTGAACTAGCCCGGCAGCTTGGCCCAGTCAGACAGCACGCCGCGCTGCGACGCCCGCTCCATCTCCTGCTGGGATTGGCGGGCCCGGTGCACGCTGACCGCAGTCTGGCGCATCTTTTCCAGCAGCTTTTGCATGAGGCTGGCGCGGTTTTGCTGGGCGCTGCCACCGCCGGGGGCTTCTGACACCGCAGCCTGCAGGGCCTGGGCCATTGCAATCATTTCAATCATGAGGTAGTCAAGCTCGGGCAGCAGCATCTGATCCAGATTGACAGCGAGCAAGGCTTGTGCGTTTGATTCTTCAGACTTGTCCATGGTGAATTGTTTCCATTGAATAGGTGACGCCGCAGAACCTGCAATGCCAGTGTGAGGGCCACTGCTTCCTGCTAATTATCGACGCTTCAAATCCGGTGTCAATCGGGCAATGCTGACACCGTGCAATGCGGATGTGCTGTGCCCGGGCGAAGGTCATCATGGATGGGAAAGCTAGAATTTCGGGATCAGAATCTACTGGACGGGCTATCCATGCGCGACGACATCAAGATCATCGAAGAAAAAGTGCTGTCCCACGACTGGTACCTGCTCAAAAAAACGGTGTTCGACCTGCGTCGGCGCGACGGCACCTGGCAGCGCCAGAGCCGCGAGTCCTATGACCGGGGCAATGGCGCAACGATTCTGCTCTACAACCGGACCGCCAAGACGGTGATCTTGACGCGGCAGTTCCGCTTCCCCACCTTCGTGAATGGCAACGCGGACGGCATGATGGTGGAGGCCTGCGCCGGCCTGCTGGACCAGGACGACCCTGCCACTTGCATCCGCCGCGAAACCGAAGAAGAAACCGGCTACAAGATCAGCGACGTGCGCAAGGTGTTTGAAGCCTACATGAGCCCGGGATCAGTGACGGAAAAGCTGTTTTTCTTTGTGGGTGAATACACCGCCGCCGACAAGGTGTCAGATGGCGGGGGCGAGGCCCATGAAGGCGAAGACATCTCGGTGCTGGAAATCAGGCTGGATGACGCGCTGGCCCAAGTGGCGAGTGGCCAGATTTGCGACGGCAAAACCATCATGCTGCTGCAGTATGCTGCGCTTCACCGCCTTCTGGCTGGCTGACATCCGGCAAGGCGCTGGCCGCCAGCAATGCGCGGCCCCGCCCCGATTCCTTGGCTTTGTAGAGGGCGGCATCTGCGCGGGCCATCAGGTCTTCCAGCGTGCCTTCGGCCCGTCCCAGTTGCGCCAGCCCCGCGCTGTAACCCACGCTGCGGCCCAACTGCGTGCGGCAACATGCCTCCCAGTCTTCGCGAATGCGCTGTTCGATAAGCGCTGCTTCCTGAATCTCCGTCTGGGGCAGCAGCAAGGCAAATTCCTCCCCACCCATCCGCGCCACGAGGTCGCTGCTGCGCCGGTGCAACTGCAGGGCCGCGCCAAACGCGCTCAGCACACGGTCGCCCTCAAGGTGGCCAAACGTGTCGTTGATCTGCTTGAAATGGTCCAGATCCAGCATCACCAGCGTCAGGCCCTGGTCGTGGCGGCGTGCCGCGTCAAACTGCGGCCCGCCCTGCAAACCCCAGGCATGCCGGTTGGCAAGGCCGGTCAGGGCATCTGTCATGGCCTGCTGCTCCAGCGCAGCCTCCGCCTCGTGCCGCCAGGCCACCAGGGCGGCCATGGTCGAGACCACCAGGCTGACATTGGCCACCACCGCCGCAGCGACATTGACCGGGTGCGCAACCATGAAGCCTGTGTAATCCCCAGGATAGACAAGCATCAGGCCAATGCGGGCCAGGCTGGCCATCGCCATCGCCAGCGTGGCACCAAAGATCACCCAACGCCAGGTCCCGCCTTTGCCCGCCTGGGGATGCAGACAGGCCCAACACACCACTGCCAGCTCCAGCACCAGAAAACTGGTCGCCCAAATGGCCCGGGGATGAAAGCTCTGCGCCAGCAGAAAATAACCGATGGGTGCCACCACCATGGCCATCAACAGCAGGCCCTTGCCCTGGCGCGGCCCCAGCCAGCCCTCGATCGCCTTGACGCCCAACCATTGCGCCCACGCCATCAAAAACACGCTCACGGTGGAAAACACGGTGTGCCACAACAGCCCTGGCCCGGCGTTGGCAACCAGCAAGGCCAGCAGGACGCCAGCCTGCACAACCATGCCATTGCGTGCATAGGTGATGGCCGGGCTCAGCTGCCGTCCCATGATGATGGGCAGCGTGAAGGCCAGCGCCAGCATGTTGGCGACGTTGATCACCATCAAGGATTGGGTCTGCAGCACTATGGATTCTGGTTGGGATATCTCTGGGCCGCCCCTGAAACCACCACTACTGAAACGCCACTTCGGCAAAACTGCGCAGCTTGCGGCTGTGCAACTGGTCGATGCCCTGCGCGCGCAGCAGCTCAATCGCGCGGATGCCGATGCGCAGGTGCTGGTCAACCCGCTCGCGGTAAAAGTGGTTGGCCATGCCGGGCAGCTTGATCTCGCCATGCAGAGGCTTGTCGCTCACACACAGCAGTGTGCCGTAGGGCACCCGGAAGCGGAAACCGTTGGCGGCGATGGTGGCGCTTTCCATGTCCAGCGCCACCGCGCGGCTCTGGCTGAAGCGCCGCTGGGGGCCGTTGTCGGGCAGCAGTTCCCAGTTGCGGTTGTCGGTGCTGGCAACCGTGCCAGTGCGCATGATGCGCTTGAGCTCGGGGCCGCTCATCTGCGTCACGTCGGACACTGCTGCCTCCAGCGCCACCTGAATCTCTGCCAGCGCGGGAATTGGCACCCACAGCGGCAGCTCTTCATCCAGCACGTGGTCTTCACGCACGTAGCCGTGCGCCAGCACGTAGTCGCCCAGCTGCTGGGTGTTGCGCAGGCCTGCGCAGTGGCCCAGCATGATCCAGGCATGCGGACGCAGCACGGCAATGTGATCGGTAATGGTCTTGGCATTGGCCGGGCCGACGCCTATGTTGACCATGGTGATGCCACCCCGGTCGGCCCTCATCAAGTGGTACGCGGGCATTTGCGGAAGGCGCGGGGGCGGCACGCCACGTGTGCCCTGCGGTGACGTGCCAAGCTCATCGCTGCGGTGGGATGGCGAGCCCGTGCGGCGCGTCACCACGTTGCCAGGTTCGACAAACGCGGTGTATTCACGGTTGGCTTCACCCATCGCTTCATGACCCATGCGCACAAACTCGTCAATGTAAAACTGGTAGTTGGTGAACAGCACAAAGTTCTGGAAATGTTCTGGCGCGGTGCCGGTGTAGTGGCGCAGCCGGTGCAGCGAATAGTCCACACGCGGCGCGGTGAACAGCGAGAGCGGCAGCGCCTCGCCGGGGCGCGGCTGGTAGGTGCCATTGGCAATGCCGTCGTCCATGGCCGCCAGGTCAGGCAGGTCAAACACGTCGCGCATCAGCTGGCGGCGCGCGGCACTCAAACTGCCTTCAATGTGGTCATGCTCGGCAAACGAGAAATGCACCGGAATGGGCTGGGTGCTGGTGCCAATTTCCAGTTCTACATGATGATTGTCCAGCAGCAGCTTGAACTGCTCCAGATAGTAAGTGCCATAGAGGTCAGGACGCGTCAGGGTCGTCTCAAAGCGGCCGGGGCCGGCCACAAACCCGTAACTCAAACCGATGCTGTCGGGCGAGTTCTGGCGCGACACGGTGTCGGTCTGCACCCGCACAAACGGATAGCAGGCGCGCACGTGGCTGGGCAGGGTTTCACCGGCCACAAAACGCTGCATGGCATCGCGCAGGTGGGCCAGGCTGCCGTCATAAAACTCGCGTGCTTTGGCCAGGGCGGCGGCGGGGTCGGAAAAACGGGACGGGGCAACGTAGGCGGGGAGGTGGGGCATGGCGCTATTGTCCCTTGTCTTTCGGATGGGGGCAGTCGCGTCAGGTAGAGTGAAGCCTTCCTTTTCTGTCA